>JAKZWC010000380.1:0-2743 GCA_047515735.1 Spirochaetales bacterium
CCGCCGCACAGCTCCAGGCTCACCGGCTCCGACTCGGCGCCGACGCGCACCACCCGTACCGTGTCGCCGTACTTTTCGCCGAACAAGGCCGTGGCGCCCAGCCGCTGCGCCGCGTCGAACGCGGTGGTGAAGTACTCCACCGCATGGTCGTCCTGCACCACGCCATTGACGATACGCTCGATCTCGCCGAGCTGCTCGGGCTCCACCCGCTGCCAATGGGTGAAGTCGAAGCGCAGGTGGTCGGGCACCACCAGCGAGCCCGACTGATGCACGTGGTCGCCCAGAATCCGGCGCAACGCCATGTGCAACAGATGGGTGGCGGTGTGGTTGGCGGTGGTGGGCGCCCGCCGGCCGCGGTCCACGCCCGCTGTTACCGTCCCGCCCGGGAGCTGCTCCAGCCCCGAACCGTTGCCGGTCCCCGCCGCGGGCCGGCACAGGCAGACGGTCAGGTCCCCCTCGCGCCGGGTGTCCTCGACCGTGAGGCTCAAGCCATCCGCCTCGATGGTGCCGCGGTCCCCCACCTGCCCGCCGCTCTCGGCGTAGAACGGGGTATCCACCAGGGCCACGTGAAAGCGCCCATCCTTGAGCGCCCACTTGTGAATGGCGGTCTCCACTCGGAGCTGCTCGTAGCCGACGAAACGCTGCCGTTCCATGGACGTGACCGGCACCCACTCGGAGGCCTCCACCCCGGCGGCGATGAACTTGCCGGCCCGCCGCGCCCGCTCGCGCTGGTCTGCCATGGCGGCGTCGAAGCCGGCCTGGTCCACCGTCAGACCGCGCTCGGCGGCCATCACCCGGGTCAGGTCCAGCGGAAACCCGTAGGTGTCGTAGAGGCGGAACGCATCGGCCCCCAGCACCTCGCTCTCCGCACGCGCGCTCACCTGCTGCACGATGCCGGAGAAAATATCCAGGCCGCGGCCGAGGGTGCGGTTGAAGTTGGTCTCCTCCGCCTTGATCACCTCGCCGATGTAGTCCACCCGGGCCGCCACCTCCGGGAACTCCGTGGTATGCATCTCCGCCACCGTGGCAACCAGCCGGTGAACGAACGGCTCGTGCATCTCCAGCAGCCGGCCGTAGCGCGAGGCGCGCCGCAGCAGGCGCCGCAGCACGTAGCCGCGCCCTTCATTGGATGGCAGCGCGCCGTCGGCAATCGAGAAGCTCAGCATGCGCACGTGATCGGCCAGTACGCGAAACGCCACCTGCTGCTCCGCGGCGGCGTCCGTATAGCGCTGCCGCACCAGGTCGCCGATCCGCTCCATCAGCGGGCTGAACACGTCGGTGCTGTAGTTGTCGGTACCCTGCAGCACCGCCACCAGCCGCTCGAACCCCATCCCCGTGTCGACGTGCTGCGCCGGCAACGGCTGCAGGATCCCGCCAGCGGTGCGGTTGAACTGGATGAACACCAGGTTCCAGATCTCGATGACACGCGGATCGTCGGCGTTCACCAGAGCGGCGCCGGAACAGTCATCGGTCAGGTCGACGTGAATCTCGGAGTTGGGACCGCAGGGCCCGGTATCCGCCATCTCCCAGAAGTTGTCCTTCTTGCCGAAACGAAGCACGTGCGCGGGATCGATGTCGGTGACCGAGTGCCACAACCCCTCCGCCTCTTCGTCGGCCGGCAGGCCGTCCTGTTCGTCGCCGGCAAACACCGTGGCGTACATCCGTTCCTTGGGGATGCCCCAGCGGTGGGTCAGCAGATCCCACGCCCAGGCGATCGCCTCGCTCTTGAAGTAGTCGCCGAACGACCAGTTGCCGAGCATCTCGAAGTAGGTGTGGTGATAGGTGTCGTGTCCCACCTCTTCCAGGTCGTTGTGCTTGCCGCTGACGCGAATGCACTTCTGGGTGTCCACCGCCCGCACGTAGCCGCGGGTGCCGGTTCCCAGGAACACGTCCTTGAACTGGTTCATGCCGGCGTTGGTGAACAGCAACGTGGGGTCGTCGGAGGGAACTACCGGAGCACTCGGGACCAGCGTATGCTGGCGCTCCACGAAGTAGTCGAAGAACTCCTGGCGGATCTGGCGGGCGGTCTTGTCGGTCTTGAGCATCGCTTTCGGGCGCCACCCTACCAGATGCGGGCATTCTATTCAGGTACCGGGTGGGACCGGGGGGCGTGCCGGCGGGTGGCCTTTTCCAGGGTATGCCCCCCGGTGCAGGATGCGACGATGTTGCGCCTCGTACTGGTGGTGACCGTGGCCGTATTGGCCGGCGTGTTCGCCTACCGCATCCCGGATCTGGACGTCGCCCTGCTCGGGGAGGATGGGCGCGGGTTCTTCCTGTTCTACTCGGCGGCGGTGCCGGTGCTGCTGCTGCTCATCAATTCGTGGCTGGAGGAGGGCGGCCTGATCAGCCGCCTGTTCTCCACCGGTGCCGCCATCGGCGTTGGCCTGGCGCTGGCGATCCGCCTCGCTACCGAGGTGTTCAGCCCGGAGCCGTACCTCACGTTCCCGTTTTTCGGCGTGCTGCTGGAGGGCACCATCGCCGACGAGCGCGCCTGGCTGGTCGGCAATGCCGTGATCTCGGGCCTGGTGGCGATCGCCGCGTTCACCAGCGCCGGCGAGGACACCCCCGTCGACGACGACTGACGAAATCCGAGTGCGGTCTTCGTTTCTCAGTTATACCGATGGAGCTTCCGGTATCCCCTTGGGAAATCTCGATCCTCAATGACTGTGGACCGCACTCCGCTACGCAATACTAGCCGGATTAGGTAACGACCCCAAAGGAGTGCTGATGCTGACTTACAATG
>JAKZWC010000381.1:0-10428 GCA_047515735.1 Spirochaetales bacterium
GACCAACCTGGGTGCGATCCAGGCACTGGCCGGACGCCACGACCACATATTCTCCGATCGCCTCAACCACGGCTCGCTGGTGGACGGGATGCGGCTGGCGGTAGGCACCACCGGCGGGACCCGCGTCCATCGCTACCAGCACAACGATCTGGACGAGCTGGAGCGCCTGATGCGCTCGGTGGGCGACGATGCGGGCAAGCTGATCGTGACCGACGGGGTGTTCTCCATGGAAGGCGACATTGCCCCGCTGCCGGAGATCGGCGCGCTCGCGCGGCGCTACGGCGCCCGCCTGTACGTGGACGAGGCACACGCTCTCGGTGTGATCGGTGCCACCGGCCGCGGCTCGCAGGAGCACTTCGACTGTTACGACGCCGCCGACGTGCTGATGTGCACCTTTTCCAAGTCGTTCGGGGCGGTGGGCGGGTTCATCGCGGGCGAGCCGGAAGTGGTCGACCACATCAAGCACCACGCCCGCTCGTTCATCTTCAGCGCCAGCATGCCGCCGGGCACCATTGCCGCGGTAGCCACGGCGCTGCGCATCATGAAGGAAGAGCCGCATCACGTGCAGCGTCTGCAGGCGATCGGCAGGCGCATGATCGCGGAGTTCAAGCGGCTCGGCTTCGACGTCGGGCAGACCGCGACCCCGATCGTGCCGCTGATCATCGGCGACGATGCCCTCACCTTCCGATTCTACCGCGCCCTCATGGAGCACGGTGTCTACGTCAACCCCGTGGTGAGCCCCGCCGTACCCCCCGGCGGGGCACTGATTCGCACCTCATACATGGCGATTCACAGCGACGAGGAACTGGACCGCGCGCTCGAAGTGTGCGCCACCCAGGCCCGCGCGTTGGGCATCATCTAATCATGCAGCCGATCACCGAGCTGATTCCCCACCGTCACCCGTTCCTGCTGGTGGACCGCATCGAACGCGCCGACGCCGAGGAAATCGTGGGCCACAAGCGGTTCAGCGCCGACGAGCCGTTCTTCGCCGGCCACTTTCCCGGCTACCCGGTGGTGCCCGGCGTCCTGCTGGTCGAGTGCATGGCGCAGTGTGGCGGCGCCGGCATGGCCGCCATGGGGGCTGACGGGGACGCCGCCGGCGACGAGGCCAAGGTGACCTTCCTGGCCAGTGTCGAGAAAGCGAAGTTTCGGCGTCAGGTGCGCCCCGGCGACGAGGCGCGCATCGTGGTCACGACCCGCCGGCGCAGCGCCAACGCCATAAGGCAGAGCGGCAAAGTCTATGTCGGCGACGAGTTGGCAGCCGAAGCGGAGTGGCTGTGTCTACGCGGAGCATAACCATGTCGGATACCGTTTCCCAGCGCCTTCTTCGCGTCGCCGAGACCCACCGCGACGCCGTCGCGGTGCTCAGCAAGGATGTCGGCGATACCTTTCAGCCGACCAGCTTCCAGGAACTCCTGTTCGAGATAGCCACGGTGGCGGCCGGCCTGGCGGCCAGCGGGGTCGCCCGCGGCGATCACGTAGGACTGATCTGCGACACGCGCAAGGAATGGATGCTGATCGATCAGGCGCTGCTCGGACTGGGCGCCGTCGACGTGCCGCGCGGCAGCGATTCCACCGCCGACGAGATCGCCTACATCCTGGGCCACGCCGACTGCAAGACCACCTGCGTCGAGAACGCCGCGCAGTTGGCCAAGCTGGCCGGCGTCAAGGAGCGGCTGCCGCAGCTCGACACCGCCATCGTGCTGGACACGACGGAGTTGACCGACGCCGCGCGCGCCGCGGCGCAGGGCCACGACCTGCGCGTGCTCTCACTGGACGACCTGGTCAGCTCCGGCGGCGCGCAGGGATCGGAGGAGGTGCTGTTCCGCGCTGAGGCGGCGAAGGGCACACCCGACGACGTGGCCACCATCATCTACACCTCAGGTACCACCGGCGAGCCCAAGGGCGTCGTGCTCACCCACGCCAACTTCGTCTTCCAGATCGACTCCATCCCAGACTCCGTCCCCATCGGTCGCGGCGACATGCTGTTGTCGGTGTTGCCGGTATGGCACTCCTACGAGCGCATCATCGAATACGTGGCGCTGTTCTCCGGCGCGGGAATCGCCTACTCGAAGCCGATTCGAGAGGTGATGCTGGCCGACTTGGTGGCTGCCAACCCCACTTTCTTCCCGACGGTACCGCGCATCTGGGAAGGAGTGCGCGCCGGCGTGTACCGCAACGTGGAGCACGAGGGCGGCGTCAAGGTGGCGCTGTTCAAGTTTTTCATCGCTGTGGGCGCCGCCCACAGCAAGATGCTGCGCCTGCTGCATGGGCGCCTGCCACGCTTCACGGTCCAGCCGCGGGCGCAGGACGTGCTGATCGCGGTGCTGCCGCTGATCCTGCTGACGCCGCTGGCGCTGCTGGGCAAGGCGCTGGTATTCAGCAAGATCACCGCCCGGCTGGGCACCCGCTTCAAGGCGGGCATTTCCGGCGCCGGGGCCTTGCCGGGGTACGTGGACGACTTCTTCGCCGCAGCGGGGATCCTGGTGCTGGAAGGCGACGGACTCACCGAGGCGGCACCGGTGGTGTCGGTGCGCAAGCTCGACCATCCGGTCAGCGCCACGGTCGGCCCTCCCATTACCGGCACCGAAGTCAGAATCGTGAAGGAAGACGGCAACACGGCGCGGCCGGGCGAGCGCGGGGTGATCCACGTGCGCGGCCCGCAGGTGATGAAGGGCTACTACAAGCGTCCCGGCGACACCGCGGCGGTGCTGTCGGCCGACGGCTGGCTGGATACCGGCGACATCGGCACCTTCACGGTGACCGGCGAGATCCAGATCACCGGACGGGCCAAGGACACCGTCGTCCTGCTGGGCGGCGAGAACGTCGAGCCGGAGCCGATCGAGGACCTGGTGCGGCAGTCGGAGCATATCGAGCACATCATGGTGGTGGGCCAGGATCAACGGTTTCTCGGCGCCCTGGTGGTCCCCAACGTCGAGACCGTGGGGCCGTACGCCGCGGAACGCGGGATTGCCGGTGGCGACCTGGCGACGCTGGCCGCCAGCAGCGAGGTGCAGGGCCTGATTCAGGACGAGGTGCAGAGCCGCGTGAACGCCAGGAACGGCTTCAAGAGCTTCGAACGCATCGCCCGCATCGCGCTCCTCGACCAGCCGTTCACCGTCGGCGATCAGCTCACCCACACCCTGAAGATGCGCCGGCACGTGATTGCCGCCCAGTACGAGCAACAGATCGCCGACCTGTTCAAGTGATGCTCCGGCGCTGTTCCGGCACGGAGTCGTAGCATGGCGCCGGTAGTCGTCTACCTCACCGGCTTTCGCCAGCACGCCGGCAAGACGGTCACCAGTCTCGGCATCATCTCCCAGCTTCGCAAGCACCTCGATCCGAGCGAGATCGGCTATCTGAAACCGGTCGGGCAGCAGCTCGTTCGCGACGCCAAGGGCATCGTGGTGGACAAGGACGTGGAGCTGATCGGCGAGTTCTCCCGGATCCCGGACCTGCCGCTGGCCAAACTGTCTCCGGTCCGCTTTTCCAGCAACTTCACCCGCTCCTATCTCGACTCGCGCCATCGCGCCCGGCTCACCCGCGCCCTCTCGCTGGAGATCACCCGCGCCCTGGAGCAGCTCGCCGACCGGCGCATCGTGATCGCCGAAGGCTCGGGACATCCCGGTGTCGGCAGCGTGGTCGGACTGTCCAACGCCACCGTCGGCAAGCTGCTCGGGGCGGAGATCATCTTCGTGTCGGGGGGCGGCATCGGCCGCGCGCTGGACACCATCGACGTGGACCTGAGCTACTTCCTGTACCACGGCTGCCGGGTGCGCGGCCTGCTGGTGAACAAGGTGATCCCCGACAAGACCGCCCAGATGCGCCGCTACATCAATGAGGAGCTGATCAACGAGCGTTACGCCGCCGCCAACGGCTCACCGCTGCACATCTTCGGCTATATGCCCACGATTCCCGACCTGCCGCGTCCCTCGATGCGGGTGATCCTGGGCGCCCTGCCCGGCGTCGAGCCGCTGGGCGACCCCGAGGCGATCGCGTGGCGCCGGCCCTGTGCATCGATCAAGCTGGTTTCCATGCCGGCGCAGCACCTGGGGTCTCAGCTCCGGCACTACGTCGGGGTGGGAGACGTACTGATCATCAGCGCCAGCTCCACGCCCCGCCTCCACCAGATCCTGGACTTCCATGGCGACATCCTGCATCGTGGCGGCATCGCCGGCCTGATCCTGACCTGCGGCGAGACCGAGCAGGTGGAAACCGAGGTGCGCGACGCGCTGATCCGCGCCGGCCTGCCGACGCTGTACGTGCGGGAGGATTCGGCCGCCACCGAGGAGCGGCTGTTCCGGCTCTACGAGAACACCAAGCTGCAGGTCTACGACACCGGCAAGATCGCCGAGATCGAGCAGCTCTTCGAGGAGCACTTCGACATCGAACGCTTCCTCGACGTATTCCTGTCATGAGGACGGCATAATGAGCGACACCATGCTCCGAATCACCAGCGTGCGCGTGGTGCGCACGCGGCCGCGAAATCCGCTGCCCAACTACGAACCGGCACCGGGTTCCTGGTCCACCGGAAACGTCGAGGTGGCCAATCCGGTCTCCCTCTACCCCAAGTACAAGCCGATGCGCAGCCTGTTCATGCCGGACGCCGGCGGTGTAGACAGCTTCTGGGTGGAGATCGGGACCGATCGGGGAGTCGCCGGCTACGGATCCGGCGGACCCGGCGGCGGCCCGATCGTCGAAGGCCACCTGACCAAGCTGCTACTGGGCGAGAATGCCCTCGACCGGGAGCGGATCTGGGACCTGCTGTGGCGTGCCACCATGCACTACGGCCGCGCCGGCGTGGTGGCGAACGCCATCAGCGGGGTGGACCTGGCGCTGTGGGACATTGCCGGCAAGGCGTGCGGGCTGCCGGTCTACCGCCTGCTCGGCGGCGAGACCAAGCCGCGCATCCCCTGCTACTGCACCGGCAACGACATCGAGCAGCACGTGGAGTTCGGCTTCACGAGGCTCAAGCTCGCCCTGCCCTACGGTCCGGCCGACGGGCGCGCGGGGCTGCGCCGCAACGTCGAACTGGTCAAGCGGGCGCGGGAGGCGGTGGCAGCGGACGGCGAGGTGATGATCGACTGCTGGATGGCGCTCACCGAACGCTACACCCTGGAGCTGGCCGAGGCGCTGGAGCCGTACCGGGTCTACTGGCTGGAGGAATGCCTGCCGCCGGATGACTACGCGGGGTTCGGGCGCCTGCGCCGGCAGATCACCTCGACGCGCATCGCAACCGGCGAGCACGTCTATACCCGCTATGGCTTCCGCCAGCTCCTGGAGCACGAGGGCGCGGAGATCTGGCAGCCGGACATCCACTGGTGCGGCGGCCTGACCGAGCTGCGCCGCATCGCGGCCCTGGCGGCAGCCTACGACATCCCGGTGATCCCGCACGGCGGCGGATCGCGCGACGGGGTGCACTTCATCATGGCCACGCCCAACAGTCCGTGGGCGGAGATGTTCATGCCGGCGCCGGGCGGGCCGGACGAGGTATACCGGCGCTACGAAGAGGACAACAACATCACGCGCGATGCCGACGGCATCTACACCCGGCCCTCCGCGGGTCCGGGCTTCGACTGGCAGCTCGAGGTGGTGTAGTTATCTACTTGCGCCCGGCAGAGTTGCCGCCGGCGTAGGCGAGCGTCTCGATGGCCTCGGCCGGGTCGGCGGCGCCGCGCAGCAGATTGAGCGCCGCCTCGTCCCGCACCAGGGTGGCGATGGCCGCCACCAGCTCCAGATGCGGCTCCGGGGGCTCCACCGGCGACAGCACCAGGAAGATCACGTCGACCACGAACTGCAGCGTCGCGCCGAGATGCAGCGACTTGCCCGGTGCCAGAACGCCGAGCGCCGCCACCGGGCGAGCCAGCTCCTCCAGCCGGCTGTGGACGATGCCGGCCCCGTTCCCCACCAGGGTGGCCCGCAGCGAGGTCTCCTCGGTGAGCCGCTCCAGGATCCGCTCGGGCGCACTGAGCCCCGCCGCTGCCACCAGCCGCTCGACCAGTTGCCGCAAGGCATCATCATCGCTGGCCGCCCGCAACGGCACCAGGACGACCTCGGGAGAGAACACACGTGACAGATCCATTACACCCCGCTTCCGCCCGGACCATGCCAGAAGCACCCCGGTCGGCTCAACCCACCCTGTCAGTCCCGGCGGAACAGACCGAACGAAAACGCCTCTTCCAGCTCCTCGAAGTCCACCTGACCGTCGTCACCGGTCTCGATCAGCGTCGCCATGTAGGCCATCCACTCCGCCAGAATCGGCACCTGGCGGCTCTTCAGCCAGTCCTCCTCGGTGGGGGCCACCGCGTGAATGACGAGGCTCTCGCCGTAGCGGTAGATGGCCATGCTCACCTGGTTGTCGCTCATGCTCTGCGCCACCTCGGGCCACAGCTCGTCGTGGGCACGCTTGTACTCGGCGTAGGCGCCGCGGCGCATCCGCATCGCCAGACCAAGGGAATACATCAGATCTCTCCTCCTGCGTGGCGCGCCCGCCATGGCCGGGCTGCCTTCGTTCGACGCGCGATGATACCAGACCCTCCGCGTTTCCACCTGCCGTCGGTGTGCTGACACTCAGCGCCGAGTGTTGGGGGCCTGCGCTGCACCATATCAATTATGTGCAATTTTCGACGAATAATCGACATTCCGCTCCTCTTTCACCGCGGTTAGGATGCAACATGTATAATTTTATCTTCCGTGGAGGTGTGAAATGAGAAAAGAGAAATCCGTGCTTGCCCTCGCAGCCGCGTTCTTCTTCTTGATCTCGGCCCCGCTCTATGTACTTGCCGGCGCCGAGGAAGAAGCCGCCGAACCCGGCGCCGCGGACGGTCCTGTCACGATGTCGGTGTTCATGTCACTGCCCGATCGTCATCCCGGGTGGGAGTGGGGAATGGACCCGGTGTCGCAGCTCGTGACGGAGCGGATCGGTGTCTCGCTGGACATCAAGTATGCTACCACGCGGGACAACCAGGAGTTCTATACGATGATGGCTTCCGGACGCGAGTTGCCTGATTTCATGGTGTTCATGGATTACGATCCGGCTCTCATCGGGGAAGGCGTGTTTCTGCCGCTGAACAAGATCGCGGATGAGGGCTTTCCCGAGTTCTGGGACATGCTGCATACCGACTACGAAAAAATTCATGCGGATCCAGCCGGCGACATCTACTACATGAACGCCGCCTACGCCGATGGGGAAATGCTCGCCAAGCTACCCTACGGCGCCAAGCTGGCCGGCAATCACATCATTCATGCCAACATCAATGTAATGAAGCAGCTTGGGTACTCCGAAGACCAGGTAATTGACGGCATCAGAAAAGGCCAATCCGTGATCCAGACGTTGGCCGACTTCAAGGAGCTGGCGCTGCAGGCCAAGGAACTCGTCGAGTACCCCGTGTACCTGATGGAATACAAGAATATGACCGTATCGCGGTTCCAGCTTACCTACATGCAGGTTATCGTGGCCAGCTACGCAGGTCCCAGCATTGTATATCCGTTGCCCGACGGTACCCCGGACTACGAGACGGTCTCCTTCAACGTGCGGTCTGAGGAATACCAGAAGGCGGCCCGCTACATCAATGATCTTTACCGTTCCGGGCTCATTCACCCGGAAAACTTCACGTTCACTCGGTCGCTCTCCGATCAGAACGTGAAGCAGCTTGCACTGGATGCAGAGATCGCCTTCATTATCGGTGAAGAAGGGTCAATCTGGCGGCATCGACGGATTCCCGAAATCCCCGACATCACCGACAGGTTTCTATGGTGGGGTCAGGACATCGTGCTGGGCGAAGGAGTCACCCGTGACATGCTCCTGATCGACGACTTCAACTGGTCCAATATAGGAAGCCAGGGCGGCTGGTACATAACCAAGGACGCTGACGATCCCGTCCGCGCTCTGGAGTTCCTCATGACCGTCACCGGCAACGAGATTCAGTTGCTGTTCCACCATGGCTTCGAAGGCGAAGACGCATCCGCTGCTGCTCCGCAGGCGTGGTATGAGGATTTCACCTATGACGCCGAGGGCGGCTTCATCACCAAGACTGACGAGTACGCCGAAGACCTTCAGGGGTTCACCGATCTCGAGCGCCTCGAGAAGTACGGCACCGCCAACCTCAACTTCGCTTACCGACCAAGATACGTGCAGTCGTTCGCCTACCGCCCCCTGCACGGCGTAGAGAAAATTCACGGCGTCAATCAGATACTCGGCCTGTCCACACCCAGGATCGCATACAACTATGCTACTCCGTTCAAGACCGCGATCCTGACCGGCAACTTCCGCGAGAAGGAAGAGAAGCTGTTGTTTGACAACGTCATGCAAGTGTGGCAGGACGGCGAGGTGAACCTGGTGCTGGCAGATAGCGAGGCCGAGTTCGAGGCCGCCTATGAGAAGCTGATTCGAGACATGGAGCGGACCGGACTCAAGCAGCTCGAGGTCCTGATGACCGAGCGCTACCGCCACTATGAGAACCTCCTCGGGGAGACCCGCAACGATCGCTGGAAGGCGCAGTAAGTCTTTGACAAGGCTGCAATAAGTCCGAACAGGACGTACCGTGTTTGACATGGTATGTCCTGTTTTTTTATGCTTTCCGCACAGCATCCCCCAGGGCAGGAGCGGCAACCGCCCGACAACCCCGCTCACGGTGATCGTGGCTTGAGGAATGGAAATGAGAGCATACCTCAGACAGCTTCGCAAAGATCTCTGGCGCCAGCGATTTCTGATGGCGCTCGTGCTGCCGGCACTGGTGGTGATGATCGTGTTCCGATATCTCCCAATCCTGGGGCTGCAGATTGCTTTCAAGGATTTCAGCTTTCGACTCGGCACGTGGGGCAGTCCCTGGGCAGGACTCAAACAGTTCCGGTATCTGTTCCAGGACATCACCGTGGTCCCAGCCATCGTCAATACCCTCGGCATCAGCATACTCAAATTGGTATTGGGGTTCCCTCTGCCGATCATACTTGCCCTGATGCTCAACGAAGTGCGCAACTCCCAGTTCCGGCGGACGGTACAGACGATCAGTTATATGCCGCACTTCATTGCGTACTCGGTAGTGGCGCTGATGCTCAGCATCGTGCTCTCCAACTGGGGTATCGTGAACAAAGTGTTGACCGGATTGGGCATTCTCCAGGAGCCGTACCTGTTCCTGGGCAGAGCCGAAGCATTCTGGTGGGTGGTGGTGTTTACCGACATCTGGAAGGAGACCGGATGGAGCTCCATTATCTTCTTAGCGGCACTCACCGCGATACCGGTTGAACAATACGAGGCGGCCACGATAGATGGCGCGAACCGCTTCCAGAAGATGGTGCGCATTTCTCTGCCGGGAATCAAGCCGACGGTGGTACTGCTGCTTATTCTACAGGTCGGAAGGATCGTAAGCGGCGCCAACTTCGATCTCAGCTACCTGTTGCGGAATGCTCTGAACGCGGCGCGGGCCGAGATACTTCCCACCTACATACTGCGCGTTGGGATCAGCATGGGACGCTTTTCCTACGCTACCGCGGTTACCCTGATCTTCGCGATGGTTTCGCTGATACTCGTGGTAGGTGCCAATTTCGCCTCGCGCAAGCTCACCAAGGAAGGCCTCTTTTGAACGGCGCACGGCGGTTTCTGCGCGACCACGGATTCGATACTGTCAATACAATACTACTGGTCCTGTTTTCGCTGCTGATGATCTATCCGCTCTATCAGTGCTTGATCATATCTTTCAGCAGTGGAGTGGACATCATGAATCGGGGAGTGGTGTACCTGTGGCCGCGGGTGTTTTCGACAAGAAGCTACGTGCGCGTGCTCCAGGATGAAAACTTCCTGCTGTATGCTCGCAACAGTGTCCTGAGAACTGTCCTCGGCGCATTCGTCTCGGTGCTTATCACGTCGATGTTTGCCTATGCGATTCTGCATCGCAAGTTGCGCCTGCGCGGCCTGTTCGCGACTCTGGGCCTGATCACCATGTATTGCAACGGCGGCATGATCCCGACCTTCATAGTGATCAGAGACCTGGGGCTGTATGACAATTTCCTGGTGTATATCCTGCCTGAAGCGTTCAACATGTTCTACGTCCTGGTGTTCCTCGCATATTTCAAGTCTATCCCGGATGCGCTCGAGGAAAGTGCGCTGGTCGATGGCGCCAGCGAGATTACCATCTACTTCCGGATCATGCTTCCGGTGATCAAGCCGGTGGTTGCTTGCATCGTGCTCTTTGTAGCCGTGTTTCAATGGAGCATGTGGGTCGACACGATGATCTACACGGACAGCGAAAGCCTGGAGGTGCTGTCATTCTACTTCGCCAAGATCCTGATACGACAGCAGTTCATCGCCACCACGGTGATGCAGGAGACGGATGCGCAGATGACCGACGCGGAGCTGCAGTCACTGAAAGAAGCTTCGTCCCTTACCATGCAGATGGCCACCATGCTGATTACCGTGGTGCCGATCATGTG
>JAKZWC010000382.1:0-7701 GCA_047515735.1 Spirochaetales bacterium
CCCGTGACTGCCGGCGCCGCCGCGACTGCCGTGACGCTGCCGGCGCAAGCGCGCTCGCGGGCCGCTCCGGCGGATGCGGAGCCGGGTCGGGACGCCACGCCTGGAGCCGCAACCGGGGTGCCGCCCGAGTTCCTCGCAGGACGCATCGAGGTGCGGGACAGTGCCGGGCGCACGGCGCTCAGCAACGCGCCGCCGCTGGCCCTGGACGGGACGCCGATCTTCTTCGGCGAGTTCCACTGGCACACCGACTTCAGCGGCGACGGCCAGCGTCCCGGCGCGGACGCCCTGCGCAGCGCGCGTGACGAGCTGGCGCTCGACTTCGCCGGTCCCGCCGACCACCTGTCACCCAGCGCCACCTATCGCGGAACCGGTTCGGCGGGCAACGTCACCCGCACCGTGGCCGAGCAGGCCGCCCTGTGCCGGCCGTTCGAGGAGCCGGGACGGTTCTGTGCGGTGCCGGCCGCGGAGCTGAGCCGGCGCTACGGCCACGCCAACATCTACACCGACAGTTGGGACCTGCTGCTGGAGTTCACCGGGCGCTTCGCCGGCGAGCTGGCGTCCGCCTGGGAGCGGCAGCCCGACCAGTATGATCTGGCATCGCTGGTGCGCCTGTGCCCGCCGGGGCGGGCGCTGGTGGTGCCGCACCACACCAACATGGACTCCTTCGTGCGCGAGGGTGTGGTGCGGGAGGATGGGCGGCCGGCGTGGTGCGCCATGCACTGGCCGCTGCCGGCCAACCGCGACGTGGTGCGGCTGGTAGAGATGGTACAGACCCGCGGCTGCTTCGAGGCCGAGGAGACCGACGAGCGCTGGCGCATCTGGGACGGCGGACTGGGTGGCAGCGTGCGCACCGCGCTGGCGCGCGGCTACCGGCTCGGCTTCGTCGGCGGCACCGACAACCACAGCGGCTGGCCGACGCGCAAGGGCGACGGCTTTTGCGGGCTCACCGCGATTCAGGCACCGGCGCTCGCCTGGAGCGATCTGTTCCGCGCTCTCCACGCCCGGCGCTGCTACGCCACCACCGGCGCCCGCATCGTCGCCGACGTCACCCTGAACGGTGCCCCGATGGGCAGCGAGCTCAGGCTGCAGCCCGGCACCGAGCGCCGCCTGCGGGTGAAGATCCGCGGCACGGCCCCTCTGGAGTGCGTGCAGGTGATCCATTGCGGCCACCTGCTGGCCGAGTTGCCGGTGGCGGCCGATAGTCCGGACCTCGATGCGGAGTGGATCGACGATCGGCCCGGCCGGCCGCTGCAGGATGTCTACTATTACGTCCGCGCGCGCCAGCACGACGGCGAGTGCCTGTGGACCTCGCCGTTCTGGATCGACTTGGCCCAGGACTGAACAGAGCACACAGGGCACGAGGCGGCTGGCATACGCGCGCACGGCCGTGCGATACTTCGGATACCCAGATGAACTTCAACGTGATCCTCGGTGGATTCATGGTCGTGTACGGGATCGTGACGCTGTGCCTGCGATCGTTTGCCCCCAACCGTACGTGGAAGCTGGAGATCATGCAGAAGAAGTGGGGCGAGCAGCGCGGAATGATGATTCACGTCGTCTCCTACACCGTGTTTCCCATCGTGCTGGGCGCGATACTCATCATCCGCGGTCTTGCCGCACCCGTGGGCTGATCTTGGCACCTGCGTCGGCGGACACAACAGCCGCCCACGGACTACTGCCCGGTCCAGAACGCGTAGAGGCTGCCGGCGGCGAGGCGGAATCTCAGGCGCACCGCACGGCCGGCCAGCGCTCGCAGGTCGGCGGCGCCGCGCCAGCGTACCGGAGCGGCGGTGCTGTCGGCGGCGATGGGGAGGCAGGCGGCGGCCGTGAACGGTGCTATCGCCGCGCCGGTGGAGTCGACGATCTCCACCCGCAGGTCGCCGTCGGGGTTGCCCACGTTGACGAACAGGTTCGCTCCCGAGAGGGTGATTGGGCGGGTAAGCAGCTCGCCTGATTCCGTCCCGGCGTCCAGCGAGGCGAAGCCGTCGCGGCGCAGAAAGGCCACGTGCATGGCGCTGCCGGCATACATGTGCCGGCGCCCGTCTGCCGCAACCCCTGAGAACCCGCTGTAGTAGAAGTAGAGCCGATCGTCGGCCACCACGCCGCCGCCGCCGGCCGCTCTCAGGTAGCCGCGCTCTGTGTCGCCGTCGCGCCGGCTGGCGGGGATGAAGGCCTGCCGATGGGGACGGCTCCAGTGAAATCCGTCGCGGCTGTAACCGAGTTGCAGCTCGGTGAGCTTCGGATAGGCGCCCGCCAGGCAGGTGTCGTTGGGCGGACCGTAGTGCAGCGTGAACACCCCCAGCATCAGGCTTTCGTAGGGGGCGGCGGCGATGCCGTAGAGCTGCGCAACCTCGCCGATGGCCGGGTCCGGCAGGTCCAGCTCGTCGGCACCGCTCCAGAACACCTGGTCCTCGTCACGGTACGCCGCCAACTCCAAGAACTCGTCACTCTCCAGGTAGCGCCGGGCCCGGCCGCGGCCCCGTGGCCCGCCGCGGATGCTCAGGCACCAGCGTCGCCGGAACGGGTTGTAGAACAGCATGGTGTTGTCTCCGACACGCGACTGCAGGCGCGCGCGCCGTCGCCAATGGATGCCGTCCGGCGAGGTATACAGCCACCCTTGATCGGCCAGCGACTCCGGCGGCGGGCTCAGCGGCGGCCCCAGATCCGAGGTGTGCGCGGTGGTGTAGAGGAATGCCTTGTAGCGTTCCGCGCCGGCGCGGTCGGTCTCATCTAGCCACGGCGAGAAGCTGTCACGGTAGCTGCCTGGCGGGTGCACCAGCACCGCGTTGGTCCCCGGCACCACGTCGAACGCCGGCCGTTCCCAATGCAGGCCGTCGGTACTGCAGGCCAGGGCGGTATAGGTCCCGCTGCCGGCCGCGTACCACATCTTGAACAGTCCGTCCGCGGGGTCATGGAACACGCCGTCGTCGAAGGTGCAGGCGAAGGGCGGGCTGTAGCCGGCCGCGTCACGGTAGCGGGCGCCGCTGCCCTCCAATTGAGTCTGCGGCGTGAGGATGGGGTTCCCGGGGTACTTCCGTGCCTGGTGATAGGTGCGCCGCAGCGTGGTGCTCTGGATCAGAAAGTCGTCGACGAAGAGTTGGCGGCGGCCGTCGACCGGGATCACAGCGGGCGGCGTTGCCAGATAGGGTGGTGCCGCCACCTTCCGGGAGAGGGGATCGTGGTCGCGCGGAGGCCACGGCTCGGTCAGCCGGATGCCGTTGTGCAGGCGCTCGCCGCTCACGCCGTGCCTGGTTCTCCCTCGCTCCCGCCTGCCGCGGCCAGCCGCCGGATAAGGGGGTGGCCGCGCTCGGCCAGCGGCAGGGTGGCGCGCGCACCGGTGAAGTGGGACTCGTATACCGCGCTGACGCACTCCAGCGAGTTGGCGGCACCGGCGCCGCCCAGCTCCGGCGGCCGCCCTTCGGCCAGCGCCTGCAGCATGTCGCGCACGCTCCAGATGGAGGGGTGCCCCCGCCAGGCCCGGCCTTCGATGAGATACGCCTCGGCCGGAATCTCGACCCGCTCCCAGGCGGGCGTGTGGGCCGCGAACGACACGTCGCCCGGGCAGTACCACAGCTCGTAGTCGGAACTCTGCGGGCTACCCTTGATCAGCAGTTGGCCGCGGTCCCCCAGCAGGTGCGGCCCGGCGATCCAGCTGTCGCGGGTGGCGCGCTCGTAGAGCTCGACCAGCCCGGACGCGCCGCGGCTGCCGCCCACCTGGATCAGCATGGTGTCGCCGGCCACCATGCCGTTGTCGCGCGGGTCGGAGGTGCACAGCTCGCTGCTGTGCATGATGTCGCCCACCTCCGCCTCGCGACCGCGCCAGGTCACCCGCGCGTGGATCCAGTCGATGCCGTCCAGGAAGAAGGCGAGTTCGTCGAAGTAGTGGACGCCCATCTCCATCAGCTCGAAGCCGGCGGGGCGGCCCTTGCCCACCTCGCGCACGCAGCGCAGCGTGCCGATGCGGCCCTCCGCCACCAGCCGCCTGGCGGTGCGCAGCGCCGGCGTGAAGCGGAACTGGTGGCTTACGGCGAGTTGCACGCCGGCCGCGGCGCAGTGCGCCACCATGCGGTCGGCGCTCTCCAGCTCGAGCGCCAGCGGCTTCTCGCACAGCACGTGGATGCCGGCGTCGGCCGCGGCGCAGGCGACCTCGGCGTGCAGCGGCGCGTGGGTGCAGACGCTGACCACGTCGAGCCGTTCGCGGGCGAACATCTCAAGGTAGTCGGTGTAGCGACCGGGCACCTCGAATTCGTCGGCGCGCGTGTGCAACCGTTCGCGGTCGACGTCGCATACCGCGACCAGAATGGCGGCGCTCAGATGGGCGTAGGCGGTGGCGTGGCTGCGGCTGATCCCGCCGCAGCCGACGATTCCGACTCGTAGTGGCATGTGACCTCCGGGTCGCCTATTCTACCACGCATGCTGACATACTCGTTACCAGCGTTCGGCCCGTCGCGGCGGCGCCGCCATGGCTGACGCCCGCTACCGGGCTGCGGCGATCGGCCACACCGGGCGTGGCGGATTCGGCCACGGTCTGCACCGCTCCTTCCGCGGCGTGGCGAAGGTGGAGATGGTGGCGGTGGCCGATCCCGATGCCGAGGGACGGGCGCGCGCCCAGGCCGAGGCAGGCGCGGCGCGCGGCTACACCGATTACCGCGAAATGCTGGCGCGGGAGCGGCCCGACTTGGTCAGCGTGGGTCCGCGCTGGCTCGATCAGCGCCTGGAGATGGTGCTGGCCTGCATCGAGGCCGGCTGTCACGTGTACTGCGAGAAACCGTTCGCCATCAGCCTGGAGGATGGCGATCGCATGGTGGCCGCGGCCGACGCGGCCGGGGTCAAGATCGCGGTGGGCCACTTTCACGGCGCTTACCTGCCCGGCATCGACCGCCTCAAGCGCCTGATCGACGCCGGCCGCATCGGCCGGCTGCTGGAGCTGCACGCCCACGGCAAGCACGACCACCGCGGCGGCGGCGAGGACATGATGGATCTGGGCATCCACCTGTTCAACCTGATGCAGTACCTCGCCGGAGAAGTGGCGTGGATCTCGGCGCACGTGACGGTGGGCGGGCGCGACATCACGCCGCGCGACGTGCACGAGGCGACCGAGCCTCTGGGTCCGGTGGCCGGCGATCACGTCCACAGTTACTTCGCGTTCCACAGCGGGGTCGTCGGGATGTTCGATTCGCGCCGCGACAGTGTCGGCGTGAACGAGCGCTACGGGATGGAGATCGTCGGCAGCGAGGGCATCGTGTCGCTGCGTGGCGGCAGCGTGACCGAGGGGCTGATGATCTACCCTTATCCGCTGTGGGCACCGGCCCGGCGCGAGCGGCGCTGGCAGCCGCTGGTGCTGGAGGGGGTGCCGCCCCACGACGGCCACTACCTGGCGGTGACCGATCTGATCGCCGCCAGCGAGGGCGGATGCGAGCCGATCTGCAGCGGCCGTGACGGGATCAAGGCGCTGGAGATGGTGCTGGCCGCCTACAGCTCCCAGATCACCGGTGGGCGCGTGGCGCTGCCGCCGGCGGACCGGCGCCACCCGCTGGAGGTGTGGCGCTGACGGCGCCGGCATGCAGGTCACCGTCACCGAGATCGGCAACATCCTCACCCGGACCAGCGGCTTCCTGCGCACGGTGAGTTCGCATTCGGTGCAGCCCTACCGCGGCTGCGCCTTCGGCAACGCGCTGTGCGGGGTCGGCTGCTACGTGCGCCACAACGGCCACGTCACTCGCGGCCGGGCGTGGGGATCGTTCCTGGAGGTGCGCGCCAACGCCGCCGCCTCCTACCGCGCCGGCGTCGCCCGCGAACGGCGCTGGGCGCGGCGCACGCGCGGCGCCTTCAGCATCTTCCTGTCCAGCTCTACCGAGCCGTTCCTGCCGCAGGAGGCGCGCTACGGTGTGACCCGGGGCTTGCTCTGCGCCATGGTAGAGGAGCCGCCCGACCTGCTGATCCTGCAGACCCACTCCCACCTCGTGACCGCCTGCCTCGATCTGTGCCGCGAGCTGCGCTGGCGCTGCCGCCTGCGCGTACACCTCTCCATCGAGACCGACATCGAGCAGTTTCCCGGGCTGCCGCCCCACGCCAGCTCCGTGGAGCGGCGCCTCAAGGCGGCGCGGACGCTGCACGAAGCCGGTATCGAGACCGTGGTCACCGTCGCGCCGCTGCTGCCCATGCACGATCCCGAGCGCTTCTTCGGCCGCGTGGCGGAGTGCGCCTCGGCGGTGGTGATCGACCACTTCATCGGCGGCGACGGCACGGTCGACGGCGGCCGCACCCGGCGCACCCCCCTGCCGCAGGCAATGGCCGCGGTGGATCCCGGCTCCATCGGCCTGGCCTATCGCGACCGCATGGTGCGCGTCGCCCAGCGCTACCTGCCCGGCCGCGTGGGCATCAACATCGACGGCTTCGCCGCCCGCTACCTCTGACTCTCGTTCTCTCGAACACGGCTACAGGTTCGTGATGGTGACCAGGGGCTCCAAGCCCGTGAAGTCGTCCGGATTCCGTGTATAAAGAGGAATCCCATGAGCCACAGCGGTGGCGGCGATGAGGAGATCGCCGAACCGGCGGCGGCTCGAGCGGCCGCTCTCCCTGACTGCGGCGTAGACACGGCCATACGCCCGCGCGACTTCCGTATCAACTGGCAACGGGTCCCAACGGGAAGCCGTCCATTGCAGGCGGTCCTGGCGGCGGGCACGCTCCGTGGCGTCGCTGGCAGCGTGGGGACCGGCCGCCAGCTCGGCAACGGTTACCGCCGAAATCGCGGCTTCGTCAGGCAACCGCGCGCTGTCGATCAGGTCGAAATCGATTACGACGGACGTATCCAGCAGGCCGCGGGAGTCTGCCTCAGACATCGACGAACGGGTCGACGAGCGTATCGAGATCGGCCCGGAACCGCGCCGCATCGATCCGTGGCGCGCCGCGTGCGGCCTGAGCGATGGCCGCGCGGGGCACGAACCTCCGCGGCGACACCGGTCTCAGTTCGGCCACGGGGGTTCCGTTTCGGGTCACGATCAAGCTCTCGCCGGCCTGAATTTCGCGCAGAATGGCGGCAGAATCGTTGCGGAGCTGGCGCTGTGTGATGGTACGCATACGCTATAGTAGCATCTGTAGCACATTGTAGCAATAATGCCCGCGGCGGCGGGCCGCCTCGAGCGGTCTCTGCTTCATACGCGAGGACTACCCTGCGTCGGCGAGGGCCTGGGCCTGGAGCGACAGCTCGGCCGCGGTGAAGGCGTGTTCCTGGGTCATGGCGTTCTCGGATTGGTGCAGAACGGTCATAAACTTCTGACAGAGCTCTTGTCCGCGCCAAAGCTCCGGGTTACTAGACATCCTCCGAAAGGCGGCGATGCACCAGGTCTCTGTCGATTCAACAGCCGGAGCAATCATGTGCCGGTCCAGATGCCTTGGCGAAAGATCGCCAAATTCGCCTACGATTTCGATAATAGTGCGAATCTCGTTGCCACGTTCGATAGGATCATCGGAGTTGACGACGTCGCGTGTGAGGTTCCTTCTTATCCAATCTTGGAAATGTGAATCAGGTAGTATATCTGCGTCCATTTGAAAGACCATCACGTCGCAGGTCTTTGCAGACAAACCGCCATCGAACAGACCGTCATCAAAATAAGTCGTGGTTCTTGACGACGGTGGATTATGTTGAAGCCACTTCATGACCATATTCCAACCACCTTCTGTGGGATTTGTTCTGTCCAT
>JAKZWC010000383.1:0-4023 GCA_047515735.1 Spirochaetales bacterium
GCTTCGGCCGCATCATCAGCGTCGCCTCCGAAGCAGGCAAGGCCGGTGGCACCATCGCCGCGCTGCACTACGCCGCCTCGAAGGGAGCGATCCTCGCCTTTACCCGTAACCTCGCACGGCAGGAGGGAACCAACGGCGTAACGGTGAACGCCATAGCACCTGGACGCATCGCCACCGCCATGGCCGGCGCGGTGTCACCCGAAGAGAATCAGGTGTTCATCGACCGCAGCGCGGTCAAGCGGCTCGGCGAGCCGGAGGAAGCCGCGCACGCGGTGGCGTTTCTGGCCGATCCCGCTTCCGGCTTCATCACCGGCGAGACGATCAACGTCAACGGCGGGACGCTGATGGATTAGTGCGCTGATGGATCAGTGCGGCGCGGTGCCGTTCGTTGCCGGTGCCGCCAAGCCGTCCAGCATCATGGTGGCGAAGGTGTCGCCGAGCCGGTCTCCGGTCTGCAGGAGGTTCAACGTCTCCTCGTCGCCGATCTGCGCCAGCACTTCGATTCCGAGCAGAATGGCGTAGACCAGACGCGCCGCCGCGGGAACGTCCACCGCGCGCATCGAGCCACCGGCGATGGTGGCGTGCAGCGCTCGTTCCACTTTTTCGATGCCGGGGTGCAACAGCTCGTCGCGGACGTGGCCGGCCAGTTCGCGGTCGGCGAGGATGGCGGAGAGCAGGGCGAAGAAGGTGCGCATCTGGGGATGGGCGCCGCGCACCCGCACGTTGATGGCGCGCCGGTAGCGCTCGTACAGGTCGGCTGTGCCATTGCCGCCGCGCTCCACCTGGACCTCACCGATTACCCGCGACAGGACGCCGAGCAGCAACTCGCGCTTGCTTGCAAAGTGGTGATAGAGCGCACCCTCCGACAGCTCCGCGGCGGCGGCGATCGCCTTGGTCGTGGCACGTTCGTAGCCGCGCTCGGTAAACACGCTCGCGGCGGCATCAAGGATGTGCTCGCGCTGGGCAGAGGCGCGCTCACGCTGCGAAGCACGCGCAGGGGACTTCTCCATACTTCCTTTTCGGCCGACCGAGCGCACAGCTTGAGCACAAGTGAGCGCTCGGAACCGGGGCGCGCGCTTGCTCTCCTAATCGCCGGTCGCAGGCGGTGCCAGCAGATCCTGCGGTATGCGCCCATCCAGCACGTCGATGACGCCGTGCGCCACCTGTTCCGACACCGCCGCCATCGCCTCCGTGGTGAGCCCGCTCACATGGGGCGTGATGAGCGTATTGGGCGTTCGGGTGAGCGGATGATCGACGGCCAGGGGTTCCTCCTCGAAGACGTCGAGGGCCGCTCCGGCCACGGTCCCCGCCTGCAGGGCTTCGCTGAGGGCGGTTTCGTCGATCACCCCGCCGCGGGAGGTGTTGACCACGCGGCTGCTCGGTTTCAGCAAGGCGAGGGCGCCCGCATCGATCATGTGCCGCGTCTCGGCGGTGAGGGGGACGTGCAGGGTCACGAAGTCGGCCCCGGCGAGCAGCTCCTCGAGGGAGTCGACGAAGGCAGCGGGACCCTGGTGGGCACCGCGGTCGATGTAGGGATCGTAGGCGATCACGCGCATCTCGAGGCCGTGCGCCTTGCGCGCGACCCGCGTGCCGATGCGGCCGAGGCCGATGATGCCGAGGGTCTTACCGGACAGCTCAAGGCCGAGGAATTGCTCCTTCTGATAGGGCTTGGCGCTGCGCAGCATGGCATCCGCACTGCTGGTGTTGCGCGCCAGGGCGAGCAGCAGGCCGAGCGCGTGCTCGGCCACTGCGTTGGAATTGGCCCCGGGCGTGTAGATGACCGGCACCCCGCGCTGCGCCGCCGCCGCACAGTCGATGTTGTCGAGGCCGGCGCCATGCTTGGCTACCAGCTTGAGGCGAGGCGCCGCGGCGAACTCCGCGTCCCCCACCGGAAACAGCCGCACGACGACGGCGTCCACGGCGGCGAGCTGCGCGCGCAGGCGTTCCGGATCGGTCGCACCAGGAGGGCCGTCGCGCCACGGGACGATGCAGGTGCAGGCGCATTCCAGGATACGCAGACCGGAAGCGCCGATCGGTTCGGTGATCAAGACCGTCGGACGGGGGTTCGCTGAATCAGCCACGGGCCATACCCTAACGGGTCCGGCCGCGGCCGGCTACGGGAAATGAAGGAGCTGTTCGGGCATCCTGGCAGGCGCCCGCGGGCGAAGCTGCCGAGCCGGTGGCGCGTTGCGGCCCGTTGCGGGGTACACTACCGGTACCGTGCTGCCCAACCCGTCGATGTTCGGTTCCGCTCTTTCCGACCTGCTGGGAGGCACCGGCAACAAGCGCCAGCGCCCCGATTATCGGCAATCGTTCTACCTCGCGCTGGCCAAGGTGCTCGGCGCCGCGGCGTGGATCGACGGGCCGATCAGCCAGGCGGAGATCAACGTCGTCAAGAGCCTGCTCAACGAGCTGTCGCCGCGGCTCACCACGCGTGAGCTGCAGCGCGTGCAACGCTACCTGGCGGAACCGGTGCCGCGCGAGCACTGGTCGGAGTTGCTGGCGCAGCTGAGCGAGTTCACCCGCCGTCGCGGGCGGCTGCAGTTCGCGCTGCAACGGCTGCAGGCCCTGCTGAGCGCCGATGGGCCGCCGAGTCACGCGGAGAGCGATCTGTTCCAGCAGGCGCAGACCCTGCTCGGCTGGCGCGACCTGGAGCGCGGGGCGGCAGCGGCGCCCGAGAGCGCGGTCGAGCGGGACTCGGCGCGCGCCGAGGCTGCCGCCGAGCCGTCTGCCGGCAAGGCCTTGCCGGCGCCGGCCGAGGGAGGCATTCGCCTCGGCGACCTCGGCCCCGGGCCGCGCGCGGCTGCCTCCCCTGCCCTCGCCGACCGGGTGCTCGCGGCGGCCGCGGCACGGCTGGCGGTGAGCGGCGGCGAGCCGCCGCCGCTCAAGCTGGCGGTGCTCGCGGCCGCGCTGGCTCACATCACCATGCGCCGGGCCGGCACCGAGGGCGAGGACGCGGAGCTGGTCGGTTTCGCCGCCGCGATCAGCGCGGTGGACGACGGGGTGGCGGAAGCGGTGCTGGACGCGGCCCGCGAACAGCCGGCGACGGCCGTGGAGCTGGCCGCGCTGGCCGCGGAGCTGAGCGTCTTGACCAGCACGGTGGAGATCGCCGCGCTGGCCAACCTGCTGAATGCCATGGCGGACGGCGAAGCGGCGTTGCGCCGGCTGCGGGACCTCGCCGAGCTGTCCGGTTGACGGGCTGCCGCCGGCGCTCAGTGCCGTCCGATGCGCAAACAGCGCCGGTCGAACCGGACGCAGCCGTACGCGGAGCGGTGAGCGACCTCTACCCGGCCGCGGACAGGCTGCGCAGAATCTCGTAGCAGGCGCCGAGCGGATGGTAGTCGGTCTTGCTCGGCGGGCTCTTCTTGTCGTCGTAGCGGCGCCCGCTGCGATCCAGCACCCGGTACCAGGCGCCGTGGGTGTGATCGACGAAGTAGCGGTCGGCGTAGGCCCAGGCGCGATCGTACCAGCTCCAGTACTGCTGCTCCCCGGTGCGGGCGGCGAGCACCGCGGCGGCGGCTACCGTCTCCGCCAGCACCCAGTAGTAGCGGTCGGTGTCGAGAATCGTGCCGCCGGGGGCGAAGGTGTAGTGCATGCCGCCCTGCTCCTGGTCCCAGCTTCGCTCCAGGGCGGTGTCGAACAGGTGCTGCGCAGTCTCCACCTGCCACGGCTCGGGCCGGTGCCGTTCCAGGATCAGCAGCAGCTTGGACCACTCGACGAAGTGCCCCGGCAGGTAGCCGTACGGGCGGAACAGGTTCTTGGGATCGTCGCGGTTGTACTCCCAGTCGTGGCTCCAGTCGGTAGTGTAGTGCTCCCACACCAATCCTTGTGCCGGCGCCGCCAGCTCGACGCAGATGCGCCATGCCAGCGTGTGGGCACGCTCCAGGTAACGCTCCTCGCCGGTGGCCTCGAACGCCGCCAGCAGCGCCTCGCACAGGTGCATGTTGGCGTTCTGGCCCCGATACGCGGAGACCGCGCCCCAGTCTCCCGCCGTGATTTCGTCGGCGTAGAGGCGGGCGGCAG
>JAKZWC010000384.1:0-3700 GCA_047515735.1 Spirochaetales bacterium
GGAACGCCGCTCACGCATTGATCCGAACGTATGGCAGGGGCCTGAGGCCAACACAGGCCGACGCCCGCCCGACAGATGTCCTGCCACTGGTCGAGGCCGCTCAGTTTTTTCCGGTCCGGGCCGATCCGGTGGCCAGGACCAGCGGGTCGAAGCTTTGCAGCAACAACTCGTGCCAGGGGCTGTACGCATTTCCAGTTCCCAGCGGTACTGTGGCCCATGGCTCTACTGACAGCCGCGCTGCCCGCCGTCTCCGGCGGGGGTGGCGCCCCGGCTCGCCATTTGGGAGTTTGGAGCGCCGCTTGCGTTGCCAACGGGGCGGTGCCCGGGCTACGTTGCCGGCGGGTTGCCGGTGGCCGTGACCACTGATCTTATCAAAGCTCACCTCTACCTGCACGCGGTGTTGCCGCAGCTCGAGGAGGTGGTTCGCGTCGACCCGGCGGCGCAGCAAGTGGTGGCCGGCTGGCGCAGCAGCATCGGGTTGCGGGTCGCCGGTGGACCGGGGCTGCGGCTGGAAGTGGCGGCAGGCCGGCTGCATGCGGTCCGCCGCGGCCGCGGCCTGCCTTCGCTGGGGCTGCTGCTGCTGGGCCCGGGCGCGGCGGTGCGCATGTTCGAGGGAGGCGGCGCCGCGCCCTTGCCCTGGATCGGCGCCTGGCGCCCGCGCCTCATCGGCGGGCTGCGCGCCCTGAGCGCGCGCTTGCAGTACTACCTGCGCAGCGAGCGGGAGCAGCTCGCTGCGGACGGCACCTTCCCGGCGGCGGTTGCGATTCGCCTCGGTGTGCTGGTGTACGCGATCGGCGTGCTTGCGGAGGCGTGGGAAGAGGGCCGCCGCATCGCGGCGACCGGCGCCGCCGACGGGGTCGCTGCCATCGGCATTGCCGCCCATCCGCCGCTGCAGATCAGCAGCGAACGGGGTCGGCTGCAGGTCGCGCGCGGGGCGCCGCGGCGGGCCAACGTCAGCGTGGAGTTTGCCGACCCCGACACCGCCTACGCTGTCTTGACCGGTTCGCTCGATCTGTGGACCGCCCTCGGCACCGGTGCGGTACGGCTGCGGGGCCAGCTACCGCTGCTGGATCCGATCCTGCAACTCATGTCCCGCGTAGGCAGGTTCCTGTGAGCGGGCGATTCCAGCGCAGCGACGCCCTGTTCAGGCGCGCCGCCCGCGTTATCCCGCGCGGCATCTACGGTACCCGCGGGCCGATGCTGGTGGTGCCGGGCTCCTACCCGCTGTTCGCCGAGCGCGGGCGCGGCGCGTACTACTGGGACGCCGACGGCAACCGCTACATCGACTACCTGTGCGGTTTCGGGGCCAGCATTCTGGGCTACGCCGATGCTGCCGTGGACGCCGCCGCGCACGCGGCGGACAGCGCCGGCTTCGGCTTCAACCATCCCACCGCGGCACTGGTCGAGCTGGCGGAGTTTCTCACCACCCGGATACAGGGGATGGATTGGGCGCTGTTCGGCAAGAACGGCTCCGACATGACCACCTTCGCCCTCCAGGTGGCGCGCGAGCACACCGGCCGCCGCACCGTGCTCAAGGCCGCCGGCGCCTACCATGGTTCCTACCCGTGGGCGACCCCGGGACACGCCGGATTGATTGCCGAGGACCATGCCCACGTCCACGATTTCACCTGGAACGACAGCGCCGGCGTGGAGGCGCTGCTGGCGACCCACGGACGCGATCTGGCGGCAGTGATCGTGACGCCCTATCACCACCCGCTGTTCGCCGATTCGGAGTTCTCCGAGGGAGGGTTCCTGCAGCGGCTGTGTGCCCTTGCCCGTGAGCACGGCGCGGTGGTGGTGAGCGATGACGTACGGGTAGGCTTTCGTGCCTCCCTCGACGGCTCCCACACGGTGTTCGACTTCGCTCCCGATCTGGCCTGTTACTCCAAGGCGATCGCCAACGGCTATCCGCTCGCCGCGTGCATGGGCGACCGGCGCCTGCTGGCGGCGGCCAGCGCGGTGTTCACGACCGGCACCTTCTGGATGCAGCAGGGGCCGATGGCGGCGGCCATGGCCTGCCAGCGGCGCCTGCAGGAGATCGACGGGGTGGCGATCATGCAACAGCGCGGCCGGCAGCTGATCGACGGCCTGCAGCAGGTCGCCGTACGGCACGGCGAGCGGCTGCACGTCTCCGGCCTGCCCAGCATGCCCAAGCTGCGCTTCGCCACGGAGACCGACTTCATGCGCTTCCAGCGGTTTTGCGCCGCCGCCACCCGCCGCGGTGCCTACTTCCACCCCTACCACAACTGGTTCCTGAGCACGGCGCACAGCGCCGAGGACATCGAGCGCACCATCGACATCGCGGACGCAGCCCTCGCCGAGGTGTTGGCGAACACGGATCAGGTCGCACCGTAACCGGCCGGCGGCGTAGGGTGCCGTTACCCGGATTGCTGCTGCCGGCGGTGCCACTCCCAGCAGCGGTGCAGCCCGTCGCGGAGCGGGGAGATACGGTAGCCGAATTCCCGCACCGCCTTGTCGGAGCGGTAGCGCCGGTTGCGGGTCAGGATGTGGTAGGTCGGAATGGACACGCGCGGCTCCCCGCCACGCAGATGGGAGGCCGTGGTGTGGGCCAGCGCCAGCGCGCCGAGCAGCCACGGTGCCAGCCGGCGCCGCGGCGGCGGGACGCCGACGACGGCGGCGATTTCCGCAAACAGCTCGCGAAACGCGACTGGAGAGCCGCCGAGGATGTAGCGTTCGCCGGGACGGCCGCGTTCGAGGGCGGCGAGATGCCCTGCCACCACGTCGGCCAGCACCGCGGCGGTGGTGGCACCGGGCGGGTAGCCGGGTACGCCGGCGGCAATCTCGCGCAGGAAGCGGAGCCCATTGCCGGCCGTGTCGCCGGCGCCGAACACCAGCCCCGGGTTGACCACGATGGTTGCCAGGCGCGGGTCGCTCAGCACCATGCGCTCCGCCTCGTACTTGGTGTCGAAGTAGGCAATCCCGAAACGGTGCCAGTTGTAGCCGGTGGACTCGTCGCCAAGCTCGCCTTCGGGGACCCAGCCGAGCGTGGCGATTGAGCTAGTGTGCACCATCCTGCCCACTCCCGCGGCGGCACACGCGTCGAGCAGGTGCGCGGTGCCGTGCAGGTTCAGCTCCCTCATCTCGGGCGCCCGCGCCGGCCAGTAGGAAGCTACGCCGGCGAGGTGGGCTACCGTCTCCACCCCCCGCAACGCCGGGCGCACGCTGCCCGGCGAAGTCAGGTCGCCGCGCACCAGCTCCACGTCGTTGCCGAGCCGCCGCCGGGCGCGCTCCTCGTCGCGCACCAGCGCGCGCACCCGCCAGCCGCCCTGCCTTAGGGTATGGGTGAGCGCCGATCCGATCTGGCCGGTGGCTCCGGTGATCAGCACCGTACGCGCCATCGGTCAGCCGCCGCCGGCCATGACGCCGGTCGCGCTCAGACGCCGGCCGGTCCGCGCCGGCGATAACTGGCCGTAGGTGTCGCGCGGGTACCCGCGGAGCGTTGTCCGCGATTCCGCCTGTGACCCATTCGGAGTGGGCGCGGAGCGTGCCGGTAGCGTGACAGGTGCAGCGGCGCCGGCGCGGGCACCGTTCGTTCGGCCGCGCGCGCACCGCGCCGCGGCGACCACAGCAGCAGCGCGCGGCGGAGTGCCGGCCAGCGCGGTGCGCGCACCGTCTCCTCCGGGCGCCAGCCCGGCGGTCCGAACAGATACCTCAGCCGGTGGCGCAGCGGACCGGGCCG
>JAKZWC010000385.1:0-3236 GCA_047515735.1 Spirochaetales bacterium
GCCACACCCTGGTGCGGCAGCACGGCGCGCATCTGCTGGAGCTGGTCGAGCGCGTGCGCGCGCTGAGCAAGCAGGCGCGCGACGCTGGCGCCGCTGACCGCGCCGCCGCCGAGCTCGACGCCCTGCTGGCCGGGCTCGACATCGCCGACACCACCAACCTGGTGCGCGCCTTCTCCACCTTCTTCCATCTGGCGAACGTCGCCGAGCAGACCCACCGGGTGGACGAGCACGGCCCGCGCAGCGGCATCGCCCGCGGCCGGCTGCGCGCCCTGTTCGACCACATCCAGAAGGACACGGCGCAGCGCGCCGCCCTGCGCGAGGTGGCCGCCCACCTCGACGTACGGCCGGTGTTCACCGCCCATCCTACCGAGGCGGCGCGCCGGTCCGTGCTCACCAAGCTGCAGCGCGTCGGCGAGCTGCTCTACGAACAGGCGGACCCGCGCCAGACCGCGGTGGATCAGGAGCGCATCCGGCGGCGGCTCGCCGAAGCGATCGACCTGATCTGGCAGACCGACGAACTGCGCGTCCACCGCCCTACCCCCACCGACGAAGCACGGGCGGCGATCTATTTCCTGGAGGAATTGCTGCGCGGGGTGAGCGGGGACCTGTTCGACGAGCTGGACGCACAGCTCGCGCGCGTCGGCATCGAGCTGCCGGCCCACGCCCGGCCGCTGAGCTTCGGGAGCTGGGTCGGAGGCGATCGCGACGGCAACCCGCTGGTCACCGCGGAGGTGACCACGGCGGTGCTGGAGTTGCAGCACGACCGTGCCCTGCAGGAATTGCTGCGCGCGGTCGACGGGCTGTCCGCCGAGCTCAGCAGCTCGGAGCACATCCACGGCGTGTCGCAGGAGCTCGCCGACAGCCTGCGGCGCGACGCGGCGGCCCTGCCGGCCACCGATCAGGAGGCGCGGCGCCGCAATACCGACGAAAACTACCGGCTCAAGCTGGCCTTCATCCGCCGCCGGCTGGAAAACACCCGCCGGCGCATCGCCGAGCACGCGCGCCACGTGCCGCGCCGCGACTACCTGACCGCCGACGAGCTGGTGGCGGAGCTGGAGTTGCTGCAGCGCTCGTTGCGCGCCCATCGCGGCGAAGTGATCGCGGACGGAGCGGTGCGCCGCCTGCTGCGCCGGGCGGCCGCCTTCGGTTTCCACCTCGCGACCCTCGACGTCCGCGAGCACGCCGAGAAGCACCACGCCACGCTGGCCGCGCTCTACCGCCGCCTGCCCGACGCCCCCGACTACGCGGCGCTGTCTCCGGCGCAGCGGTTCGAGGTGCTCTCCGCCGAGCTCGCCCACCGCCGGCCGATCGGGACGCCGGCCACCAGGCTGGCCGACGAGGCGGGCGCTACGCTGGCGACGATGCAGGTGATCCGGGCGGCCCTGGAGCGGTTCGGCGCCCGCGCCATCGAGAGCTACATCATCTCGGAGACCCTGGGCGCGGACGATGTCCTGGCCGCGGTGGTGCTGGCGCGCGAAGCGGGCCTGGTGGACCTGGCGGCGGGACACGCGGCGATCGGCTTCGTGCCGCTGTTCGAGACCCCCGAATCGATCCGGCAGGCGGACGGCACGCTGCGCGAGCTGCTGCGCGAGCCCAGCTACCGCGAGCTGCTGCGGCTGCGCGGCGGTCCGCAGGAGGTAATGCTGGGCTACTCCGATTCGAACAAGCTGGGCGGCATCACCACCGCACAGTGGGAGTTGCACCGCTGCGAGCGCCGCCTGCGCGAGGTGGCCGCGGAGTGCGGGGTGCAACTGCGCTTCTTCCACGGCCGCGGCGGCACCGTCGGCCGCGGCGGCGGCCCCACCGCGGAGGCGATTCTGGCGCAGCCGTGGGGCACCGTGAACGGCACCATCAAGATCACCGAGCAGGGCGAGGTGGTGGCGGACAAGTACGCGCTGCCGCGGCTGGCGCGCGACAACCTGGAGCTGACCCTGGCGGCATCGATCGAGGCAACGGTGCTGCACCGCAGCGCCGAACGCCCTGTGGCCGACCTGGAGCGCTGGAACTCCGCCATGGAGACCGCCTCGCGGGCCGCGTATGCCGCCTACCGGAGCCTGGTCGACCACCCCTCGCTGGTGCCCTACTTCCTGACCGCCACCCCCGTGGAGGAGCTGGCGTCGCTCAAGATCGGCTCGCGGCCGTCGCGGCGTCCCGGCACCGGCGCCGGCATCGACGGCATGCGCGCCATCCCGTGGGTGTTCGGCTGGACCCAGACCCGGCAGGTGGTGCCCGGCTGGTACGGGGTGGGCAGCGGACTGGCGGCCGCACGCGCGGCCGGCGTGGACTACCTGACCGAGATGTACGAGCGCTGGCCGTTCTTCCGCATGTTCCTCTCCAACGTGGAGATGACCCTGGCCAAGACCGATCTGGTCACCGCCAGGCGCTACGTGGACACCCTGGTGCCGGAAGCCCACCGGCAGATCTTCGAGCTGATCGCCGTCGAGCATGAGCGCTCGGTGCAGCAGGTGCTGGCCACCACCGGCAAGCCCGCGCTACTGGCCGACTATCCGGTGCTGAAACGCACCCTGGACGTGCGCTCGGCCTACCTGGAACCGCTCCATCTGCTGCAGATCGTCCTGCTGGGGCGGCACCGCGGCGCCGACCAGGTGGATCCGCGCGTGGAGCGGGCAATCCTGCTCACCGTCAACGGCCTCGCCGCCGGGCTGCGCAACACCGGGTAGCAGGTCAATGAAGATCTTGCTCACCGGCGCCTGCGGCTTTATCGGCCGCAACCTGATCACCGAGCTGGAGACCCGCGGGCATGAGTTGCGGCTGCTCGACATGACGCGCCCGGAGGACGCCACCATGTTCCAGGGCGCGGCGTCACGGGCCCACGTGCCGCTGGAAACCCGGTGGCCGTTCGTGCAGACGGAGATCACCGACGAGGCGGCGATGGTGCGCGCCTGCGCGGGGATGGATGCGGTGGTCCACCTGGCCGGTGAGCCGCGCGGCCTGCCGGAAATCGCCGTCCATACGTTTCGCAGCAACGCGCTGGGGACCTTCGTCGCTATCGATGCGGCGCAGCGCAGCGGCGTCCGGCGCTTCCTGTGCGCCTCCAGCATCAACGCCTTCGGCACCTTCTTCTGGCGCCTGAGCGGCAAGCCGGCGCCCTATGGGAGCCTGCCGCTGGATGAAGACTTTCGGCCGGTGCCGGAAGACCCCTACAGCCTGAGCAAGCTGGTCAACGAGGAGACCTGCGCCGCCTACCAGCGCGCCTACGACATGACCGCCATCGC
>JAKZWC010000386.1:0-26052 GCA_047515735.1 Spirochaetales bacterium
GTCGACATCCACGCCGCCACCTCCGCGCGGGTGTTCGGCGTGCCGCTGTCCGAGGTGACCGAGGACATGCGCCGCCGCGCCAAGATGATCAACTTCGGGCTGATGTACGGCATGTCCGCCTTTGGCCTCGCGCAGCGCCTCAACATCGCCCGGGCCGAGGCGCGCGAGATCATCGACCGCTACTTCGGGCAGTTCCCGAAGATCCAGCAGTACATGGACGATACGGTGCTGTTCGCGCGTGACAATGGCTACGTTCAGACCCTGCGCGGCCGGCGCCGCTACCTGCGCGACATCGGCTCGCGCAACCACGCGACGCGCGCGGCAGCCGAGCGGGTGGCGATCAACGCTCCGATCCAGGGCAGCGCCGCCGACATGATCAAGATCGCGATGCTGGACATCGACCGCGAGCTGCGCGAGCGCGGACTGGCCACGCGGATGATTCTGCAGGTGCACGACGAGTTGGTGTTCGAGGTGCCGCGCGCGGAGCTGCAGCCGGTGACCGACCTGGTTACCCGGGCCATGCGCGACGCCCTGGACCTGGGCCGCGTGCCGGTGGTCGTAGAGGTGGGCGTCGGCGCCGATTGGCTGGAGGCGCACTGAGGCGACACGGCACTGCTTCCAGCCTGGCGAGGTCGATGTAGCTGTAGCGGGCGGTCAGCCGCGTCCGGTCTGGGCGCGGTGGCGCAGCAGGTGGTCCGCCAGCACCAGGTTGAACATGGCGTCCACCAGCGGCACGGCGCGCGGCAGCACGCAGGGGTCGTGGCGGCCGCGCGACTTCAGGGTGACCTCGTTGCCGGCCTCGTCCACGGTCTGCTGCGGGCGCAGGATGGTGGCCGTGGGCTTGAAGGCGGCGCGCACCACGATCGCCTCGCCGTTGGAGATGCCGCCCTGCACGCCGCCGGAGCGGTTGCTGCGGGTGCGCACCCGCCCGCCGCCGGGATGGTCCCGGTCCATGTAGAACGGGTCGTTGTGGGTGCTGCCGGTCATCCGCGTGCCGGCGAAGCCGGAGCCGATCTCGAAGCCGCGGCAGGCGGGCAGCGACAGCAGCGCCTTCGCCAGGTCGGCGTCCAGCTTGTCGAACACCGGTTCGCCCAGGCCGGGCGGCACGCCGCGCGCCACCGCCTCCACCACGCCGCCGAGCGAGTCTCCCGCCTTGCGCGCCCGCTCGATGCGTTCCTGCATCGCCGCGGCCGCGGCCGGATCGGGGCAGCGGGTGATGTGCGCCTCCACCGCGGCGCGGGTCACGCTGTTCGGATCGACCTCGGCGTCCACGTCGCTCACCTGCTTCACGTAGGAGACGACCTCGGCGCCGCAGCTCAGGCGCAGCACCTTGGCGGCGATGGCGCCGGCCGCCACCCGTCCCACGGTCTCGCGGGCGCTGGCCCGGCCGCCGCCGCGCCAGTCGCGCCGGCCGTACTTGGCGGAGTAGGTGTAGTCGGCGTGGGAGGGGCGGTAGGCGGTGCGCATCTCGTCGTAGTCGCGGGAGCGGGCGTCCTGGTTGCGCACCAGGACGTGAATGGCGGTGCCCGTGGTGAAGCCCTCGAACACTCCCGACAGAATCTCGGCGCGGTCCGCCTCCGCGCGCTGGGAGGTGATGCGGCTCTGTCCGGGACGGCGGCGGTCGAGCTCGGCCTGCAGGTCGGCCTCGTCCAACGGCACGCCGGGCGGACAGCCGTCCACCACCACGCCCACCGCGGGGCCGTGCGACTCGCCCCACGTGGTGATGCGGAACAGGTGACCGAAAGAACTTGCCATGACTGCTCCTACCCGGCCGCCACCGCCGCCGCGGGCGCCACGGCGACCGGGAACGGGTGCCGCGGAGTGGCTGCCTCGGGGTATGTGTCGCCGGACACCGCCGGCAGAGGGACGGCCGGAAGCTGGCCGTGCAGCGGATTGGGCTCGCGCCAGAGGTGGCCGTCCCAGGTGCGCACCACCACCTCGTCGCCGGCGCGGCCGAGGAGGTACTGCGGCGCCAGCGGCACCTTGCCGTAGGGGGTGTCCAGCACGTAGGTGGGCACGCCGAAACCGGTGAGATGACCGCGCAGACCCTGCATGATCTCCAGCCCGCGTTCGATGCTGGTGCGCAGGTGGGCGGTGCCGGCGAGCAGTTGGCAGTGGAAGATGTAGTAGGGCCGCACGCGCATGCGCAGCAGCCGGTGGATCAGCGCCCGCATCACGCCCACGTCATCGTTTACGCCTTTGAGCAGTACCGTCTGGTTGCCGAGCGGAATGCCGGCCCCGAGCAGCCGGTCGCACGCCCGCGCCGCCTCCGGGGTGAGCTCGCGCGGGTGGTTGAAGTGGGTGTTGAGCCACAGCGGGTGGTGGCGGGCGAGGATGCCGCACAACTCGGGAGTGATGCGCTGCGGCAGGGTGCACGGCGTACGGGTGCCGAAGCGGATGATCTCGACGTGGTCGATGGCGCGCAGCCGGCCGAGCAGATCGTCGAGGCGCTCGTCGGAGAACAGGAACGGATCCCCGCCGGTTACCAGAACGTCGCGAATCGCCGGGGTGCGGGCGATGTAATCGATGCCCTCCTGCAGCTTGGCGCGCGTGTGATGCTCGTCGTGGTTGCCGACGAAGTACTCGCGAAAGCAGTAGCGGCAGTAGGTGGGGCAGACGTTGGTGATCTTGAAGGCCACCCGGTCGGGATACACGTGCACCACGGCATCCACCGGCGAGTTGTTCAGCTCGGCCAGCGGATCGGGCAGTCCCAGGTCGTCGTGCAACTCGTCAGCCGAAGGCACCTGCTGCAGCCGTAGCGGGCAGGCGGGATCGTCGGGATCCATCAGACTGGCGTAGTAGGGAGTGATGCTCCAGCGATACTGCGCGCCGGCGACGCGAATCTGCGCACGCTCCGCCTCGCTCAGGCGCAGGTAACGGCCCAGCTCCTCCACCGTGGAGACGCGGCTGCGCATCTGCCAGCGCCAGTCATTCCACTGCGCCGCCGCTGCCGTCGTGCCGGGCGCCCGCGGCCCTGCCGCCGCCGAGTCCGCACGGGATCGCTCCATCGTCCCTCCTCGCCGGGACTATAACACGGCACCGAGCCTCTCCGCGTGCTTGCCAGGTAATATCACTAAACGATATCTTTGCTCCGGTGAATCGCACACAGCGGAGAACTCTTTCAGCTATCTTCGCTCGGCCCACCAAAGCGGATATCCGATGGGATGAGATTGAATCACTGCTTCGAGCCCTGGGGGCCAGTGTGACCCAGAGGCGCGGTTCGCGGGTAGGGATTGAGTTGAACGGAGTTCGGGCTCACGCGCACACGCCACACCCTCAGCGTGTCGCGAGGAAGGCTGTGGTCGATTCGATGAGGAGATTCCTGAGGGAAGCCGGGGTGGAATCGCCATGAGTGCGCCAACACCGGATCGACAACCATATTGCGGGGTCTGAAGAATGATCACCTACAAAGGGTACCAGGCAGCGATATTATTTGATCATGAAGCAGAGGTCTTTCACGGCGAAGTTGTCGGCACTCGTGACGTGATCTTCTTCGAGGCGACCTCTGTCGAGGAACTGAAGAAGGAGTTTCAATTCTCTATCGACGACTATCTGTCGATGTGCGCCGAGCAGGGGCAGCCGCCTGACAAGCCGTTCTCCGGCAAGATTCCGCTACGGATCAGTCCGCAAGCTCACCGCGCCGCGACCGCTGCAGCCAAGGCCGAAGGAAAGAGCCTCAACGCATGGCTGGCCGCGGTCGTCGAGCGAGCCGTGGTAAGGTACGCACGGTAGGACCGTCGGCGGGTCGTCGTCATCCGTGATCGTGCCCGTCGTCAGGTATGGCGATGGCGCTGCCGCGGCGCGCCGGCTACAGTACGCAGGCGATGGAAGAATTTGCCGGACAGCTCGGACAACGGCTGCGCTTCCTGCTGGAGGCCGACAAGCTCAAGCAGGTGCTGCGCCGCAGCGTGATCCACGGCAAGCACCGCCGGGAGAACTCCGCCGAGCACTCCTGGCACCTGACGCTGATGGCTCTGGTGCTGGTGGACCACGCCGCCGTCCGCGACCTGGACTTGCTGCGGGTCCTGAAGATGCTGGTGGTGCACGACCTGGTGGAGATCGACGCTGGCGATACCTTTGCCTACGACGAGGCGGCCAAGCGGCATCAGCAGGAGCGCGAGGAACGCGCCGCGAAGCGCATCTTCGCCCTGCTGCCGGCGGCGCAGTCCGCCGAGCTGCGCGCCCTGTGGGACGAGTTCGAAGCGCGGCAGAGTGCCGAGGCGCAGTTCGCCCTGGCCCTGGACCGCTTGCAGCCGATGCTTCTCAACTACTTCAATGGCGGGCCGGGCTGGCAGGAGCACGGCGTGACCGAGCGCCAGGTGCGCGCCATCAACGCCTGCATGGAACAGGGCTCCCCGGAGCTGTGGGACTACGCGCAGCGAATGGTGACCGATGCGGTCGAGCGCGGCTTCCTCGCGCCCTGAGGTCCCGATGGCTGTTTCCCGGCGCGGAATGAAGCGCTACGTTTAGAGTGACCGAGAATTGAACCATGGAACGACGCAGTAACATCACCTCGGGTCTGCTGCTGGCGGCCGCACTGCTGCTGGCGCCCGCGGCCTGGGCGCAGAGTGAGAGTCCGCCGGAGTACAGCTACGGCAGCATACCGTTCGGGGATAACGCACGGCTGGTGTTGCGCGACCTCAGCGGAGCCGCCGTCTCCGACGAGGGCGCCGAGGCGCACTTCATCGGGCAGTACGAAGTGCTGCACGACTTCTTCCGCGCGGGGCTGGAGAAGAACCTGCTGGGGATGTCCCAGCTCAACGTCGCGATCACCCGCATGTACCAAGTCTCCTATTCGGGGTGGGACAACGTCGTCGCGCTGGAGCTGTACTTCTTTCGCGACCACGACGCGCCCGACGAACTCACCTCCTATCGGCTGTTCCTGATGCGCAAGACCCTGGACACCGGCGGCACCGGTGACCATACCGAAGTGTCCGAGATACTCGAGGAGGCGATCAGCGGCAGCCTGAAGGCCGATCCGGAAAGCTACGACGTCAAGTACCTCGCGGGACTGCCGGCGCGGCTCTCCGTGTGGGAGACACCGGAGAGCGACATCTTCCTGCTGGTGTTCCAGAACATCTTCACCGCCGGCGACGCCGACATCCTGTACCGCCACCGCGGCATGTGGAGCAGCTACGTCGCCGCCTCGCAACGGCAGCAGGAGGCCGAGAAGAGCGCCGGCACCGAGCAGACCCGTTCCGCCGGCAGCAGCTTCTAGTCCCTCTTGAAGGGCGCCGTGCGCCTAATGCCCACGGTAACGAGATCACCGGCCCGGGCTGCCCATCGCGGCTCGAAGGGGAGCCGTTTCTCGGCGGCGATCCGGATCACCGCGTCGTCAATGGAAGTCGTGGCTCCTGAGGGGCAGGGAGTGGCGCGCGCCGGGGAATGGGGAGCCGGTGCGGTCGGCGGCGGGCTCGGCCGGAGGCTCCGTACTCCACTCCATGGCCCAGAACCGCGCGGCGATGATGTGGACCACGTTGTGCTGTGACTGGATGGTGCCGCTCACGCCGAGGAAGGAGGCGGTGAGGATGGTGCTGCGAAAACGCTCGAACACCTTGGACCAGACCACCAGGTTGACGAAGCCGGTCTCGTCTTCGAGGGTCATGAACACCACCCCGGCGGCGGTTCCCGGGCGCTGGCGGCAGATTACCAGGCCGGCGTAGGAGACCTGCCGCCCATGCTCCATGGCGGCGACCTGGCCGGCGCTGGGCAGGGAGCGGGCGGCGAGGCGGCGGCGCAACGGCGCCAGCGGATGGCCGCGGGTGCTGTGGCCGGTGGCGGTGTAGTCCCAGGCGATGGCGGCAAACCGGTCGAGGGGATTGAAGGCCGGCTCCGGCTGCGGGACGTCCAGGGCGAGGGGCGCGTGGCGCCCGCGCCGGCGGGCCGCGCCCAGTACCTGCCACAGGCTGCCGCGGCGGCGGTCGCGGTGCCGCTCAGCGGCGCCGGCCCGCTCCAGGTCCAGGGCGTTGAAAGCGCCGCTCTCGGCCAGCCGGAGCAGGGTGTCGCGCGGCAGGTGCGGCAGGCGCTCCACCAGTTCCGCCACCGAGGTGAAGGGGCGCGCCGCGCGGGCCGTGACGAGGGCCGCGCCGCGTTCTTCCCCCAGCCCCTGCACGTAGCGCAGGCCCATGCGTACCGCGTGGCGGCAGCGGCCGGCCGCGCCGGGCGGCGCCGGTTCCAGGGTGCAGTCCCAGGCGCTGCGGGTCACGTCTACCGGGAGCATCGTCACGCCGTGGCGGCGGGCGTCGTCGACGATGGTGGCCGGCGCGTAGAACCCCATCGGCCAGGCGTTGAGCAGCGCCGCCGCGAACACGTCGGGGTAGTGGTGCTTGAGCCACGCCGTGAGGTACGCCAGCAGGGCGAAGCTGGCGGCGTGCGACTCCGGGAAGCCGTACTCCCCGAAGCCGCGGATCTGGTTGAACACGCGCTCGGCGAACTCGTGTGGGATGCCCTTGGCCTGCATCCGCGAGATCAGCCGCTCGGCATGTTTCTCGATGGCGCCGGAACGGCGCCATGCGGCCATGTCGCGGCGCAGTTGATCCGCCTCGCCGGGGGTGTAGTCGGCGGCCACCACCGCCAGCTTCATCACTTGCTCCTGGAACAGCGGCACCCCCAGCGTCTTGGCCAGCACCGGGCGCAGGGCGGGGTGGGGGTACTCCACCTGCTCCTCGCCGTTGCGGCGCCGCAGGTAGGGGTGGACCATGCCGCCGGTGATCGGTCCGGGGCGCACGATCGCGACCTGGATCACCAGGTCGTAGAAGGAGCGCGGGCGCAGGCGCGGCAGCATCGACATCTGCGCCCGGCTCTCGATCTGGAACACGCCGACGGTGTCGCCGGCGCAGATCATGTCGAACACCGCCGGGTCCGCGGCCGGCACTGTGCCCATGGAGTAGGAACGCCGGTAGTGGCGCCGGATCAGCTCGAAGCCGAGATCCAGGTGGGTGAGGGCGCCGAGCCCCAGCAGGTCCACCTTGAACAGGCCTAGGGCCTCGACGTCGTACTTGTCCCACTGGATGACGGTGCGCCCCTCCATGGTGGCGTTCTCGATCGGGACCAGGGTGGTGACCGGCTCGCTGCCGAGCAGGAAGCCGCCGGGATGGATCGACAGGTGGCGCGGGAAGTCGAGGAGCTGGTGCGTCAGCTCGGTGAGGGTATGGTGCAGCGGCGTGGCGGGGTCGAGGCCCGCCTGCTGCAGGGCGCTGCTCACCGCCACGGGGAAGTCGCTGTGGTGGTGGGAGATGAGCCGCGCCGTCCGGTCCAGCGCGGTAGCCTGCATGCCGAGGGCTTTGCCTACCTCGCGGATGGCCGATTTGGGGCGGTAGCGCACCACGTTGGCGACCATGGCCGCGCGTTCCCGCCCGTACTTGCGGTACATGAACTGGATCGCCTCTTCGCGGCGGCGGTGACCGATATCCAGGTCGATGTCGGGCGGCTCGGCGCGCTCGCGGGACAGGAAGCGCTCGAACAGCAGGTCCATGCGCACCGGGTCGACGGCGGTGATGCCCAGGCAGTAGCACACCGCGGAGTTGGCCGCCGAGCCGCGTCCCTGGCACAGGATCTGCTGCTCGCGGCAGAAGCGGACGATCTCGTACATGGTCAGGAAGTAGCCGCAGTAGTCGAGTTCCTCGATCACCGCCAGCTCGGCGCGCAGTTGCCGGGCGACGGCCGGGGGAATGCCGCCGTCGTAGCGCCGGCGCGCCCCGGCGAAGGTGAGGTGGCGCAGCCACTGCGCCGAGGTGTGACCCGCCGGCAGCCGTTCGGAGGGATAGCGGTAGCGTAATTCGGCCAGCGAGAAGGTGCAGCGATCGGCGATCTCGCGGGTGGCGGCGACCAGCTCGGGGCGGTCCGCGAACAGGCGCGCGAACGCCGCCGGCGACTTGAGGGCGTGCTCGGCGTTGGGGCGCAGCAGCGTGCCGGCGGCGTGCAGCGTGGTGCGGTGGCGGATGCAGGTGACCACGTCCTGCAGCCGGCGCCGGTCGCGGTGGTGGTAGAGCACCTCGGTGGCGGCGGCCTGGGGGATGGCGAGGCGGCGGCACAGCGCCGTCAGGCGGCGTTCGACGGCGGCGTCGTCGGCCAGCCGGTGGCGGGTGACCAGTCCGTAGAGGCGGGAGGGGAACGCCTCCCGGAGTTGGCCGGTGCGCCGCCGCCAGCTTTCCTCGGCGCTCCCGGCCAGCAGGTGGCGGCCTTCCCACAGGGCGATCAGGCCGCCGGCATGGGCGCACACCTCCTCCCAGCTTACCCGGCACTCGCCCTTGGGACAGCGCAGCCGCCCGCGCGAGATGAGCCGGCAGAGGTTGGCGTAGCCCTCCTTGCACTGCACCAGGAGCACCACCGCCGCTGCCCCTCCGCCGGCAGCTCCGGTTGCGGCCTGCTCCAGGGAATCGACCACCGTAAGCTGCGCCCCGATGATCAGGCGCGGGGCGCGGTCGCCGGCCGCCACGTGGGCGCGCACCACCCCGTAGACGCCGTCGCGGTCCGCCAGCACCAGGGCGGGGATGGCGAGCTCCCGGCAGCGCCGCACCAGCTCCTCCGGGTGGCTGGTCCCCTCCAAAAACGAGAAGTTGCTCTTGCACCACAGGGGTACGTACCCGCTCACTGCAGTGCCGTTCCTGCACATGCGGCAGGTATACAGACGCGTGTCTGTTATTGCAAGACGCTTTGCTTGCCTGAGGCTTACCCGTGGGGCGCAACCGGATGGCGCCGCACCATTCGACCCGTGGCTCCTTAGAAACAACCGCTGTTTCTTGCAGGATAACGCCGGGCCTCCCGACCCGCCCGGCCCGGTCGGGAGCTTGACAGGCAGCAGTTCCTTGATCAGCCGCACCCCCGCGGCCCGATGTACGGTACCTGTCGGTCTCCTCTCCCCGTCTGCGCACACGGTCGAACGATATTATGATACGGTAAGCGATAGAGGACGTGATTCTGACCACGATGTGATCCATGCGGGAAGCGGATCGTACGCATCAGATCAACCTGGGAAGAATGTAGTGTCCGCTGTGGGCGGATCCAAATCTTCGATTGCGCGCATGGCCCGGAGGACGTGAAATGAAGCAGGACAGCTCAAAGAAGAATGGGGACCAGCATCAGTCCATAGACAGCCAAGGCGACGGTGCCGGCGCGAGTGGGCACAAATACAAGTTGGAAGTGAACGGCGTTACGATTGCCGTCTCTTCAGAGACCGGGATGGTGACGGCGCGGGAGTTGCTCAAGAGCGCCGAGAAGGCCAAGGCTCTGGTTACAGTACTCGACGCAAAGACTGTCCTGGTGGATGACGACCACATGTACGAGGGTGATGAGGAGGTCAACCTTGAGGAAGCGAGAACCTTTATAGCGGTTTCAAAATATGAGGGAACAGATACCTTTCTTGAACGTATTCGGCACCTTCTCCCGGACGATTCGGTGTACCATCCGCGTGGGTCCTAAATTTCATGGTGGCCAGTGACAGGGCGTCATGGGAGAGAGCGCTTGACGAGGCCAAAGAGGCGCTACGGAGCGCGAAGGTTAGCACTGCACTTAGTCGCCTCCAAAACACAGCCACGGAAATATCTAACGAACTTGAGGATGAACGTCGTCTCGACGGAGATTCTGAGAAAATCAAGGTGGTCCACTACACGTCGCTCGAGACCGTCCACGCACTACTTACGGAGCCCTCCATCCAATACCTGCGCTTGTATGACTCGGTGCATCTTACCGATCCACAAGAGGGATGGTATGTCTTCGGAGCCCGTGACTTTTTTCGATCGAACCGGATATCACAGTGGCTTGAATCCCCTGTCAGTCACGCCTATATTCTCTCTTTCTTTCCGGCGGAAGATAATACCGACCAGAAGTCTCATGATCACTTATCTCATTGGCGGGCATACGGGGATAATGGCTGCGGATGTTCACTTGTGCTAAGCGTTCCCAGGAGCAAGTTGTATGCGGTGAATTATTGCGACATCGCAAAGGACGACGCTGCAAAGAAGCTGATGGAGTTCGTTGATATCTCATCCCAGATATGGGATCAGATAATAAGTAGGAAGTCGGAGTCCAGACATCCGGCATATGAGGAGTTGCTCGAAAAGATTTTCGCTACCGCTTTGAAGAGCCGTTTTCTGCATAAGCATCCGTCCTACAAACATGAACGCGAACGACGTGCCCTTGTTGCCGCGCCGGAGCAAAGCGGAATAAAGACGGAGGTCACGGGACGGCACATACGCCATTACGTGAAGGATGACGCATTCAGTATGGATCATTTGCTCAATTCAGAATGTAGGATCACCGTGGGGCCAGCCGTCCGTCACAAGAGCGACGTAGCAAAGTCCTTTGAGGGGATTCTAAATCGCAAGGGCAAGACCGGACCGAAGGTTGATGTCTCGGAGATTCCTTACCGGACAGTATGACAGGCCATTGGGGTGAGACTATATTTGACACACCGTCTATCGGACATCGGTAGAGGTTGATATGGCTGAATTCGAGCTACGCTACACCGTGATCCGCAATTGCATTCCGAGTGCTCGGGTGATCCGCATGACCGTGGCGAAGGTGGGATTGCCGTTCTCGGACAACGCCTTGTAGAGCCCCTCGCGGGTCATCCCGATGTCACGCGCCAGCCGGCTCATATTCTGGGCCCTGGCAATATCGTTCAGGGCAGCGCGAATCATGCTACCGTCACCCGGATCTTCCTCCGCACACGCTGTGAGGTACAGGCGCACGTCCTCCTTGGTGCGCAGATGCTCGGTGACATTCCATCGGGTGAACCGTTCCGCCATGCCTACCTCCAGTCCAGCGCCAATCGTCTGGTTCGTAAACTATGGTTCACACTCAGTCAAGCTCGCCAGTAGCCGTGGTAGCCGTGGAGCGGCATCACTCCACCCACCCCTGGCGATACCAGCGCCCGGTCAGGCGGTCGTGGTAGATCCATTCCAGGGAGCCGTCGGAGGAGCGCAGGAAGTAGTAGGCGCGATCGGCGCCGCCGCTTCCCCGCGGCCCCGCGGCGAGCCACCAGCCGCTGGAGATCAGGAACGGCCCGTGGTACGCGGCCAGCTCTCCGGAGCCGGCGCGCGGCGCTGGGATCTCCACCGGCTGCGCCAGCACCCGGCGTACCAGGGGCGCCGCCTCCTGCTCCGTGGACCGGGGGCGCGGCGCCGTCAGCTCGGCGACGGGCTGCCAGCGGAACTGCGCCTCCGGCAGGTGTTCCCGGGCCAACACGGCGCGCGCCACCGCGGCGTTGCCGAACTCGGCACGGATGCTCGCGAGCGCCGCGGATCCGGCCGCCAGGTCGCGCCGCTGGCTGGTGCGGAACAGCTCCGCCTGGCCTGCGGGCAGCGGGCTGGAGTGGACCTCCAGGGTGAGTTCCTCCACGCCGGCGCTCAGGTCCAGTGCGCCCAGGCGCAGCGCCAGCAGCTCCGCCAGCCGGCGGCGCTCGCGGGTCGGAAACGCGGGACGCACCCGCTCCCGCCGGCACGAGCCATCTTCCAACAGGAGTCGCAACTCCAACTCGGCCACGGCGCGTTCTTCCTGCTGCAGGCGTCCGAGCAGCGTGTCGAGCAGCGCCTCAGCGTGATGCTGCAGCCGCTCGGCATCGGTCTCGCGATACGCCAGCCGTTTGCGATGCAGGAGCGGGGGCTCAGGTGGCGCACCCTGCACGGGGAGCTCCAGAGTGGCGCGGGCGGCACGCTGCAACTCTGCCACCGGGAGCCCGAAGCGGTGCAGCAACTCGGCATAGGAAAGCTTGAGAAAATCGTCTGTCGTGACTACGTCCAGCTTCTCCAGCAGGTCCCGCACCTCCGGTTCCAGGGGCAGCCGTTCCAGCGGGACGCGGCGCGCGGCAGCGTGCTCGGCGGCGGCGTCAGGCACTACCAGCCAGCGCCGCCGCCGGTGCGGTGCGTTCCCGTCCGGCGCTGCCAGCTCCCGGGCGAGGAGGAAGGTGCCGAGACGGGTATGCCCCAGCACCACCGTCGCGAACAGCCGGATCGCGCGCAGGCGGCGCTGAATGGTGCACGCCAGCGCCGCGGCCGAGGGATAGTGGCGGCGCAGTCCCCCCGCCTCCAGCCAGAACACCCCCTGGTCGGCCCAGCCGGCGCCGCCCCATTCGATGCGCGGGCTGATCGACAGCAGCCGCTCCTCGATGAGCCGCACTCCCGCCGCGATCTCCTCGGCGGAGATGGTTGCCGCGTGCAGATGGGGCAGCAGGGAGAGCGCCGCGGCGTAGCGCATCCCGACCCGCACCCCGGCGCCGCGCGCCTCCCGATTGACGGTCACCACGGTGCCGCGGGGGCTGTCTTCGCTGACTACCGCGGCCGGCTGCCGCTGCCAGTCGGGGTGGCGCCGGAACAGCAACTGCAGCGGCAGGGCCGCGACGTCAACACAGGCCGTGGGGGGCACGGTAGCTGGCGGCCAGCGCCCGGCCGGGGCCGCGCTGACGGTCCTTGGATACGCGGATGCCGCAACGCAGGCAGCCCGCTTCCGGCGTCGCGTCGCGAAACGCCCGTCCGCGCAGCGCGATCAGCGACCCGAGGGTGGCTCCGGGGGCGGGCGTGGTGAGGCACAGCAGGGCGCTGTCGTGGCGCCGCGCCAGGCGCGCCAGCCGGCCCAGGAACGGCGCCGGGATGGCGAGGCCGGCGCCGAGCTCCAGTACTACCAGCCCGAAGGCGCCGCTGCGGGTCAGGCGGTCGGCGACGGTGGCCACGGCGTGCAGATCGGGGACGGTAACCACCGGCAGCGCCGCCAGATCGACCCCGCCCCGGGCGACGTCCGGGGGGAAGAAGGTGTCGCGGGTGGTGGTGACCCAGGCCACCGGTTCGGCGGCGCCCTGATAGGCGCGGATCATGGCGCAGGCAAGGGTCAGGTGCGCTCCATGAGGAGCGGCGGCCAGCTCGCACAGGCGTCCGGCGAGCTCCGCGGGCCGCCACAGGCCGGCTGCGTGGTCTTCGCGTGGCCGCGGGTCGCGTTCGCTCACCAGCGCGCTGGCACGCATTACCCGGTGGCGGTGTCGCTGCAGCGGTGCGTCGGTCATAGCTCGGGCGGGAGCAGCGCGCTGCCTTCCAGGTAGCGGCGCACTTCGATCACCTTGCCCAGGATTCGCACCTGGGCGGGATCCGGCACGATAGGATCGAACGCCGGATTGGCGGGATGCAGCTCGATGCGGCCCGCGTGCAGCTTGAGCCGCTTCACCGTGGCCTCGTCCTCCACCAGAGCGACGACGATGTCCCCGGAGTGGGCGCTTTCCTGCCGGTGCACGATCACTACGTCGCCCGGCAGAATGGCGGCATCGCGCATGCTCTCGCCGCGTACCCGCAGGGCGAACAGCTCGTCGCGCTCCCTGGCGGACTGCACCGGCAGATAGCCGTCGGGGTGTTCGCTGGCGGTGGTGAGGGCGCCGGCCTGCACTCGTCCCAGGAGCGGGACCAGGACGGTGGGGTGGGCGGAGCGAGCCGGCAGCCGGTAGCCGCGCGCCTTGCCCGGTTCCTTGTCCAGCAACCCGTCGCGCACCAGCGCCTCCAGGTAGTCACGCGCCGACTGCACGGCACGGAAGCCGAAGTGCGCCTGGACCTCGCGGGTGGTGGGCGGCGTCCCGGAGAGAATCCGGTCGCGCACGAACAGGAAGATGCGTTGCTTGCGCTCGCCGGAGCGTAATCGGGGAGTGTTGGCCATGGGATCACGACTTATGCAGACAAATGTCTGCAAGGTCAAGCGGGCAGTCGCGGTTGGCGGCACCACACACTCGCCACCCAGCCGTCACGGGCGGCGCAGGGTTTCCTGGACGGAGAAGATGAACAGGGCGGCGCCGGCGACGCCCAGCAGCGCCACCGCGGGGCCGGCGAGGGCCAGCGAGAGAACGGCCGCTACCGTGCCGATGACGGTCGGCCCGGCGGTGGTGCCCACGTCCCCGATCAGCCGCCACAGGCCGATGAATTCGCCGGCGCCGCGGCGGGGAGCGAGGTCGGTTCCCATGGTCATCAGGAAGCCGCTCCCCAGGCCGTTCCCGGTTCCCGCCAGCACGCCCACCAGCAGCAGACCCAGGAAGCTCCCGGTCAGCGGCATCAACGCCAGACTCACGGACATCACCAGGATCGACGCCACCGCCGCCCAGCGCCGGCCGAGGCGATCCATGATCATGCCGGTGGGGTAGAACATCACCATGTCGGCGATGCCGGAAGCGCTCATCGCCAGACCCACCTGCACCACGGACAGGCCGATCGCCTCGCCCCACAGCGGTATGAACAATGAGCGCGCGGCGCGGACCAGGTTGAGGGCGATGATCGCCGGACCGGCGCGCAGCAGCACCCGCCAGTGGTCGCGCAGGATCGCCAGCGGATGGTACCAGCCGGCCGGGGAGTGGTGCCGCGGCGGCGGCGGGCGCGCGGGCATCCAGCGCAGTGCCGCCAGCGTTGCGAGCACCATCAGGCAGGAGAGAGCCACGAACGGGGCGCGCAGCCCGAGCACGCCGGCCAAGGCGCCGCCCAGTGCCGGCCCGACGGCAAAGGAGCCGATGCGGTTGACGCCTCCCAGGGTAGCCAGCACCCGGCCCCGATGTGCCTGCGCCACCGTGGCGCGGGCGAAGGCCATGCGTCCCACCATCCACGCCCCGCGGCCGGCTCCCATCAGCAGCGCGGCGAGGCCCAGCAGCAGCAGGCTGTCGGCCCCGGCGGCCAGCAGTCCCGCGACCGTGAGGGTGCCGAGCACCGTGATCACCATGGTGCGCTGCGGCCAGCGGGAGGCGATCACCCCCGCCGGGATGTCGATCGCCAAGGTGCCCACCGCGACCAGCGCCACGATTCCGGCAGCGCCGGCCACGCTGCCGCTCAGATTGGTCGCCAGCCGCGGCAGCACCGGCAGGATGAGCCCCAGTCCGATGGTGTAGAGCAGTTCCGGAAGGTAGAAGGAGAGAACCAGGATGCGGATGTGGCGCGCCGGCACGCGCGCATTATCGGCGGGGTGGGACGCGGCGGGGAACCCCGCGTGCGGCTGTGGAGTGCAGGGGCTGGTGCCCTCTGCGAGGCGGGCGGCTGCAAGATGGCTGAGTTGTAGCCGCTGAGCCGGAGCAGGCCTGACGAGATGGCCGGTTGGTTCGACATCCGGTAGGCCGCACTGCGATTGTGCCACGACGCGGCTGATCGGGCCGGCTGTTGTGATGCGAGACGTGGCACTGACACCGGCGTGGCTCTTGCTGGTGAACGTCATGGCCGCGATGCCCATAGTCAGTTCAGCCGTCTCTCCCGTGTGCTACATTAGGGAACGGTGAGTGACTCGGGGAGATACCGGAACGCACTCCAAGTCTCGCGGAGTCGCATTGCGGCTCTGGACGACACCGACTTGAATGATCTCATGGGCCAGTTGTTGCGAGCCCAGGCCTACCGTTGCGGTTCGCCCCGCGATCTCGTGAACACGGAGACCCGCGCCGCAGACGATGGTTGCGACGGATGGACCGATCGGCCCACGATGCCCGATCCCTGGCTCGGCTCCAATGATACGTGCTGGCAGTTCAAGTCAGGGAGGTCCGGGGAGCCCGGCCGGCTGAGCGACGAGGTGGGAAAGCCGATACCGCTGAAAACCCTCCGTGATGGCGGGCGGTTCGTACTGGTCGCCAGTGGCTCGAACAGCGGGGAAAAAGGCACCCGCGCTCGGAAGGATGAGTTGATCACCGCCGCCGGGCGACAAGGATTATCCCCGGAGGCATCAGAGAGAATCATCGTCTACGGCAGCGAGGATATCGAGAGGTGGTGCAATCAGCATCCGGCCATTGCCGCCCGTTGGGCGGAACGACCGCCTGGGCTGCTGACGCTGGACAGGTGGGCGGACAGCGAAGAGCACCGGATGCCCTTTCAGGCTTCTACGGAAGTGGAGTCCAACTTGGCGGAACGACGGGCCGATCTCGATTTCGCCACCGGCAGCATCCATCATCTGCATATCAAAGGTCCGCCGGGTGTCGGCAAGACGAGGTTCGCTCTGGAACTCTGTCGCGAAGCGCCCTGGCGAGATACTGTGGTCTATTTCCAACAGAGCGAGGATCAACGCCTGCTCCCGTTGATCGACAGTGTGGCACACGATCGGGATCCCGAGGTTCGATTGATGATCGTGGCGGACGAGGCACAGATCGAGGATCTCAGGGTGTTCCGGAACTCGGTGGAGCGTACGGACGGCAGGGTGCGGCTCGTTACCGTGGGAAGTTGTACGACGCCCGATTCGCAGCGGATACCGGAACTGCGTATCGAACCGCTCGATGCAGCCATGATGCGGCGCGTAGTCCGTGGCTGGTATCCGGCAATGCCGCCCGAGCATGTCGACTACGTTACGCGGCTCGCGGATGGTTACCTGCGGTTGGCGCGGCTGATCGCCATTGCCGTCGACACCGATCGTGAGGCGAGTGTGCCGGACGTGCTTCAGCGCGAGGAGATCCGTCAACGCCTTGATCGCATGCTTGGCGAAGGTGATCGGCGGGCCCTCTATGTCGTCGCGATTCTCACTCACGTAGGCTGGGAGCGTGACAGACGAGAGGAGGGAGAAGCGATTGCCGCATACATGGGTCTCGGCTGGAACCAAGTGCGCTATGCCGTCAACGACTACCATCGTCGTATGCGCATTGCGCCGCGCGGCGGGCGCTATCGGTATATCTCGCCAGAGCCGCTCGGGCTGTATCTGGCTCTTGAAGCACTGGACATCTATCCCGATATCGTGGATTCGCTACCTGAGAAGCTGCCCTCGGAGGCGGCAAGGGATGCGTTTTACAAGCGTCTTGAAGCGATCGCCGGAAACGCGACAACGCGGGAGTACTCGCGTGAGAAGCTGAGCTTTTTTTTCGGATCGATGACTTCGTAGACCCTCAGAGAGCGCGCCGATGGTCAGCGTTCTCCGCGGCCGACCCCGAAACTGCGGCACGCAACATATGTCGCGCCCTGAAGACAGCCAGTGTCGATGATCGCAGGGGGATCAGAGACGGAGCAAGGCGCGAGATCGTCTGGAGACTGGTACGCATCGCGTGGCGCTCATCCGCATTTCACGACGCGGTTACTGCGCTGGCGCTACTGGCCGAGGCCGAGAACGAGCCCTGGGGGAACAATGCCACCAGCGAGTTCGTGGCGCGTTTCCAGGTAGTTCTTGGGGGCACCGGGCTTCCCTACCTCCGCCGTCTGCGCGTTATCGATGAATTGCTGGAGTTAGGGAGGCCTGAGCTGGCGAGGCTTTGTATCAGAGCCTTGTCCCAGGTTGGAGAAGGCTCCGTGACTCGCGGTGTGGTCGTTCCCCTGCCCGAGACGGCGAGCGAGCACCTGGAATGTATCGACAACGCCGTCTCTAGATTGGAGTCCGTTGCCGCACTTCGGGTGGCCGCCCTGCAAGCCGACTTGGTTAGGGCGGCAGATGATCTGTCTCTGCTCCTCCGCTATCCCGAAATCCGCAAGAGGGTTGCGGATTTCCTCACCGCCGTACGCACAGCCTATCCCGGTGCCCGGGAGCCGCTAAGGCTTGCCGTAGCCGGCGTCATGCGCTTGTACAAGAAGGATCTGCCACCCGATCAACAGCGAGAACTTGCCGAGGTGCACGCTCGATTCGAGGACGTAGCGCTAGGGGCGCGATTGGAGCAGTACGTGGGGCCGCGACCATGGGAGCGGGAGCGCTCTCCAGACTTCGCGTCGCTCGCAGCGGAACTTCTCGGCGCTCCCGGCGTGCTCGCGGGTTATTGGCCCTGGTTGACTTCCGGCGATGCGGCGGCAGCATGGGAACTCGGTGTGGCCTTGGGCAAGGCAGACCCGGACGGGCACCTCTCCGACTCGTTGCCCGCGTTTGCCGGCAGCGGGCCTGACCTGCGCATTGTGTGCGGGTACGTCGCTACGCGACGCGAGGTTCTTGGTGACGGGTGGTACCAACAATGGGTCACATCTCAATTCGAGCGAGAGCCGCAGCCGGTTGGCCTCATATTCGAAGTAATCTGGCGTTGTGGTGTGACTGAACAGCTCGCTGTCATGATGGCTAGGATACTGCGTAGTAAGCCGGTCAGTGGCACAATCGTGGGACAGGTCGCGTACGCCGACTGGCGTGACACGACCGCCGCTGTGCTGGAGAGAGTATTGCGAGCGATGGCGGATACCGGTCACGCCGAGACGGCGATCAGCATCTTGCAGCGCCGCATGAAAGAGGCTCCGGCCGAGCACAAACGTTGGCAATGTTTCGCCCTGGAATTGGTGACGAATGTTGATCTGATCCGCTGCGGCGGTACGCCCAACCACTATTGGCAGCAGGTCGCTTCTGCGCTTGTCGCTGATCACTTCGAGGAGATCACCACAGCCATTTTCCAGGCTCATTCAAGTCGTAAGACAACCGAGAGTTGGTTCATAGACACTGAATCAGCGGTAACCGACGTGCTTCTTTGTTGTGTCAAACAGGACCCGGGCCGCGCGTGGGAGAATCTGCGCGACTATCTCTTGCCGGCTAGCGAATCTTTTTTGTTCGCAATCGGCTTTCCAAGCAAGGTGATGGACTTGCTGCCCGTGGATGACATACTGGCATGGATCGCGGAATTGCCTGTTGAGATGGCGGCCGAACGAGTGGCTCCACTGGCTCGCATGAGCAACTTGCACACTCTGACCGACGGCACTCTGGCGGCACGTCTGATTGGCGAATATGGCGACAATCAGGTGGTTTCTGAAGTGTTCTTTTCTCATTACGTCTCCGGCAGTTGGTGGGGTCCGGCATCTTCACACTGGGGCGAATTGGCAAAGGCACTGAACGACGTGGCCGATCGTACCACATTCTCGAAGCTTCGCGGCTGGGCTTCAGCAACGGCTCGGAAGATCGGTGAGATGTCGGAGCAAGAACAGGAACGGGAAGAAGAGCAAGAGCTCTTGATACGTTGAGCCCACGTTTTTTTGGTGTCACGTGTGGCGTAACCGCCGTCAGCCTTGCCCGGCACCTCCGCGCTGCCAGATCGCGGTCTCGGGGCGGAACTGGCTCCAGGCGAACCAGAACGCCTCGTGGCTGGCGACCTTGCGGTCGCCGATGAAGGCGCGTATCCCGCTGCCGTCCAGGGCCACCCGGATCCCCTCCAGCTCCACCGGCTCGCCGGCCTGCAGGGCGGGCACGGCGCTGGCCACCGGGAAGGCCACCGGCAGGCCGGCGGCGCTCTCTACCCCGAGGATCCGTTCCTGCACCGCCAGGCGCGGGTCCACGTCTCCCACCGGGAAGATCGGGCCGTCGTCGTCGCGACCGCGCAGCGGATCCAGGGGATAGCTCTTGCCGGGCTGGCCGCCGTCGCGGGCGATGATGGTGGTGTCCGGGTGCGCCTCCTTCCACGCCGCCCAGGTGGAGGTGACCACGGACACCTGGTTGAGGACCACGCCGGCCTCGTGCAGCGGTCCCGACAGCGCGCGTCCGGTGAAGGTGTCCATGGCGGAGAGGGTGCTGAGGTCGTACATCAGCTTGTTGGAGCGCGCCAGCAGGCCGGAGGTGCGCAGCACCGGGCGGAACGGCTCCACGGCATCGGTGTAGTAGGCCTGCGCCGAGCCGCACAGGGTGCAGTAGGGCATGCCGATGCGGCGTCCGCCGAGGGTGTCGTTCACCATCTCGTGGACCTCCATGATGTTCTTGGGATAGGCCCGCGCCGCGCCGTTGATCACCACTCCGAACACCAGACGGTCGGCGGGATACCAGCTCCCGCCTGCGGCATCGGTCACCGGCGGATCGTCGAGCGCCGGGATGCAGCGGAAGCAGGACTGCCCGGGACTGGCGTCGTGGCGGTCATCCATCAGCACCCCGCCCCAGGCCACCAGGCGCCAGTCGATGGCTGACGCGGCATCGGCGAAAAACGGTTCCCAGCGCGGGTCGATCAAGGTCAGCAGTGCGCCCTTCAGCTCGCGGTAGCCGGGAAACGCCGGCAGATCCCAGGCGATGAGCCGGTCGGGCATCGCGTTGTAGTCGCCGTGCGTCAGCTCGCCGCCGGTCAGCTCCTCGAACGCATCCCACAGCGCCTCCATCTCGCGCCTGCCGGCGAAACGCATCAGGTCGACCAGGAACCAGGCGACGCGCGGGTCGCCGGACTCGCCGAGGCGGGCAATCGCGTCGGTGTCGAAGTTGCGGGCTTCGATCGCTGCGATGACCAGCTCCATGTCGGCGCGGGTTGGCGCCAGCAGCTCGCCCTCCGGGAACGCCGGCGACGAGGGAAACAGCTGGCCGAAGGCGCCCACCAGGGCTCCCCCGGGAACGGCCCCCGCCGGTACGGCCGCGGCGGCGATGGTGAATACAGCCAGCAACGCGAACGCCGGCAGCGCCGCCAGTGGACGCGACTGTGGGATATTCATGTGCAACATGATACCCGACGCGCCACCGCCCGGCCCCAGGGTGCGGCCACGGCGAGCGGCCTTTCGTGGCACAATAGGCGGCATGGTGTCATCGGACCACGCCGGACAGGCGACCGCGCGGCCGGCGGCCGGCGGTGAGCCGGAGCCCGCGGCGCGGCTGGCGGCGGTACGCGCCTGGCTGGACGCCCAGGACGCGGTGGACGGCCTGCTGCTGGTGCGCCAGGAGTCGCTGGAGGACTGCGACCTGCGCTACCTGACCGGGTTCACCGGATCCTCCGCCTTCGCGATCGTGACCGCGCGCCAGGCGCTGCTGCTGACCGACGTGCGCTACGTGGAGCAGGCAGCGCACGAGTGTCCGGGCTGGTGCGTCCGGCGCCACGGCCGCCCTGCCACCGCTGCGCTGGCGGAGGCGCTGCAGGGTGCGGAGGTGCGGCGGCTGGCGTTCGAGCCTGCCGGGCTCACCGTCGCCCTGTGGAACGAGCTGGGCGCCGGGTTGCCGGACACCGCCCTGGAGCCGGCGGCCGGCGCGGTGACGGCGCTGCGGGCGCGCAAGGACGCGGCCGAGGTGGCCGCCATCGCCCGCGCCTGCGCCATGAGCGACGCCGCCTTCGCGCAACTGCTGCCGGCGCTGCGCGCCGGTGACCGCGAGCGCGACGTGGCGCGGCGGTTGGAGGAGCTGCTGTACCGCCACGGCGCCGACGCCATCGCCTTCGACTCGATCGTCGCCTCCGGCCCCAACTCGGCGCTGCCGCACGCGCGGCCGGGGCTGCGCCTCATCGCGCCGGGCGATTTGGTCGTGTTCGACTTCGGCGCGCGGGTGGACGGCTACTGTGCGGACATTACCCGCACCGTGGTCATGGGGCCGGCGTCGGCGGAACAGCGGCGCCTGTACGACGCGGTGCGCGAGATTCAGGCCGCCGCGGTGGCGGGAGTGCGCGCGGGGGTGCGCGGCGCGGACCTCGACGCCGCCGCCAAGCGCGCAATGCAGACCGCGGGCTACGGCGAGTACCCCACCCACAGCCTGGGCCACGGCCTCGGCCTGGCGATCCACGAGGGGCCGGTCCTGCGTCCCGGCAACGACACGGTGCTCGCCCCCGGCCACGTGGTCACCGTGGAACCCGGCATCTACCTGCCGGGTTTCGGCGGCGTGCGGATCGAGGATACGGTGGTGGTCGAGCAGCATGGCTGCCGGGTGCTGACCTCAACTCCCAGGGAGCTGGTGGAGTTGGACGCCGCGGAGGGTGCATGAGTCGGGAAGAACGGATGCGGATCCTCTCCCTGTTGGAGGAGGGGAAGATCACCGCCGCGGAGGCGGCACGGCTGCTGGAGGCGGTAGCGGCGGTGCCTGCCGCCCCCGCCCGCCCCGCAGGCGGCGCCGGCACGGTGCACGTGCAGGTGACCGACAGCGCCACCGGCGCCACCCGCGTGCACTTTGCCGTGCCGGCGGCGCTGGCGCGGATCGGGATTGGACTGGTGGCGGCGGCGCAGGTGTCCGACCAACTCGCCGCCGCCGGCGTTTCCGCCGCGGACCTGAAGCGGGTGCAGGAGGCGATCGACACCGGCTCCGCCGGCACGGTCCTGGAGGTGGACGACGACCGCGCCGGCTACCGCGTCGACGTCTGGATCGATTAGTTGACGGCGGTGGCGGGCGCCCCGTACCGTTGACGGTGAGGGAGGGTGGTGGAGTATCTGCCCTACATCTGGGCGGCGCTGGGGCTGGTGCTGATCGGCGCCGAGTTCCTGCTGCCGAGCTTCATGATCTTCTTCTTCGGCGCCGGCGGACTGATCACCGCGGCCCTCACCGCGCTGATTCCGGGGTTGCGCGAGAGCCTGCCGGGGCAGGTGCTGGTGTGGCTCGGCGCATCTACCGTGACGCTGTTCTCGCTGCGCCACTGGCTGCGGGGGGTGTTCCACGGCAGCGTGCAGCGCGGCCGCGACGAGGATGAGTTCGCCGGCAAGCAGGCCACGGTGGTGGAGGCGATTTCGCCGCAGCGTCCGGGGCGGGTGCGGTTTCAGGGCACCACCTGGGAGGCACGCAGCTACGAGGGCAGCTTCGCACCGGGCAGCGCGGTGCAGATCGTCAAGAACGACAACCTGGCCCTGGTGGTGACGCGGGCATTCAGCGAAGAGATGCTCGACGAGGACACGGAGGGGGACGGCTGATGGCATTCGAGTTGGTACTGGCGCTGCTGGCAGCCGCTATCGTGGTGTGGCTGTTCTCCCGCTTGGTGCGTATCGTGCCGGAGCAGGAGACCTACATCGTCGAGCGGCTCGGGAAGTTCACGCGCATGCTGGGCCCCGGCTTCCACGTGCTGGTGCCGCTGCTGGAACGGGTCGCGTATCGCCAGAACCTCAAGGAGGAGGCGATCGACGTTCCGCCGCAGGTCTGCATCAGCCAGGACAACGTCCAGGTGAAGGTGGACGGGGTGCTGTACCTGCGGGTGGTCGATCCGCAGAAGGCCAGCTACGGCATCGACGACTATCGCTTCGCCACCACCCAGTTGGCGCAGACCACGATGCGTTCGGAGATCGGCAAGATCAATCTGGAGCGCAGCTTCTCGGAACGGGAGGCGCTGAATGACGCCATCGTGCGCAGCGTGGACGAGGCTTCGGATCCGTGGGGGATCAAGGTGACCCGCTACGAGATTCGCGACATCGCGCCGCCCACCGGGGTGCTGGAGGCGATGGAGCAACAGATGCGCGCCGAACGCGAGAAACGCGCCCGGATCCTGGAGAGCGAGGGCGCCAAGACCGCCCGCATCAACCGCTCCAAGGGCGAGCGCGAGGAGGCGATCAACCTCAGCAAGGGCGAACGCCAGCGGCGCATCAACGAAGCGCAGGGGCGGGCCAGCGCCATCGAGGCTACCGCCGCCGCCACCGCCGACGGCATCCGCGAGATCGCCGCGGCGACCCAGCTTCCCAAGGGCCAGGAGGCGATGGCGATGCGCATCGCCGAGCAGTTCGTGAGCCAGTTCGGGGAGATTCTGGAGCGTGCCCGGACCTCGGTGATGCCGGTGGACGTGGCGCAGATCCGGGCGCTGTTGCAGAGCGTCCTGCCCACTGGCCGCGAGGCGCGGGGCGCGCCGGGCGGCGAGGATGAAGGGGTGCCCCGGCCGTCTCGCTCGGCGTCGGGAGCGGACCGGTCATGACTGCACTGCTGATCGTCGCCGTCCTGTTCGCGCTCGCGGTGCTGTGGTCCCTGGTGCGCAGCGTGCGCGTGGTACGCGCGCAATCGGCGCTGGTGGTGGAACGGCTCGGGCGCTACGCCAAGACCCTGGGCGCCGGGTTCCACATCCTGGTGCCGTTCATCGACCGGGTACGCTACCGCCACAACCTCAAGGAGCAGGCGATGGACGTGCCGTCGCAGCCCTGCATCACCCACGACAACGTCAAGGTGATGGTGGACGGCGTGCTCTACTACCGCGTGGTCGACCCCCGCGCCGCCAGCTACGGCATCAAGAACTACCAGTACGCAACCGTCCAGCTCGCCCAGACCACCATGCGCTCGGTGATCGGACAGATGGAGCTGGACCGCACCTTCGAGGAGCGCGAGCGCATCAATGGCCAGATCGTCGCCAGCGTGGACCAGGCGTCCGACCCGTGGGGCGTCAAGGTGACCCGCTACGAGGTGCAGAACATCAACGTCCCGGCCAGCGTGCTGGAGTCGATGGAGTACCAGATCCGGGCGGAACGGGACAAACGGGCCGAGATAGCGCGCAGCGAGGGGGAGATGGAGTCGCGCATCAACCGCTCCATCGGCGAGATGCAGGAGGCGATCAACCGCAGCGAGGGGGAGAAGCAGCGCCAGATCAACGAGGCCGAGGGGCGGGCGGAAGAGATCGTGGCGCTGGCCCGCGCCACGGCGGCGGGACTGAGCCGGATGGCCGCCGCCATCGCCGCCGCCGGCGGCGAGGACGCGCTGCTCCTGCGCATCGCCGAGGCCTATCTGGAGCAGCTGCGCAAGTTGTCGACCAGCGCCACCGAGGTGGTGCTGCCGATGGACCTGACCGACATCAGCGGGGTGATCGACTCGCTGCGCGGCGCGCTGCGGCCGACCACGGCCCAGGCCGCGCCGGTGGCCGCAGCTCAGGTGGTCGCACGCGACGGGTAGTTGAGGCAGTGCGGGGGCGACTCTCCGCGCAGGTAGGCGGCGACGCTCGCCGCCGCCATGCGGATCCCGGTGCGGGCGCTGCCGCGCGACGCCCCGGCGATGTGCGGTGTGAGCACGACGTTGGGCAGGTCCAGCAGCGGATGTCCGGCGGGCAGCGGCTCCTCAGGGAACACGTCGATAGCGGCTCCGGCCAGGTGGCCGCCGGCCAACGCGCGGGCCAGGGCGTCGTAGTCCAGCAACGGGCCGCGGGCGGTCTGGATCAGGTAGCAGCCGGGGCGCAGCTGCGCCAGCTCCGCGGCGCCGACCAGCGGCCGCGCGCCGCGGTGGCGGGCGTGCAGGGTCACCACGTCGGCCTGCGCCAGCAGGCTCTGCAGGTCGCAGCACTCGATTCCCGCGGCGGCGAACGCCTCCGCTTCGAGGTAGGGGTCGCAGGCCAGCACGCGCGCCCCGAAGGCGCCCAGCAACGGCGCCAGCAGGCGGCCAATGTATCCCAGGCCCAACAGGCCGACGGTCAGCTCCGCCAGGTCGTCGCCCACGGCGTCGTAGCGGTACAGGTCGGCGCGCCAGCGCGCGGCGCCGGCGAGGTCGCGGTGGCCGCGCGAGATGCCCTTGGTAACATCGATGATCAGCGCCACGGTGAACTCCGCCACCGCCCGCGCGTTGCGCCCGGGCGCGTTGCACACCAGGATGCCGCGCCGGGTGGCGGCCTCCAGATTGACGTTCACCGCGCCGCTGCGGGCGCACGCCGCCAGCCGCAGCCGCGGCGCCGCCGCCAGCACCTCCGCGCCGAGCGCGGCCATGTGCACCGCGGCCACCTCCGCGTCGCGCAGCACCCGGCTCACCCGCCGGCAGTCGCCGGTGTACTCGCGGATCTCCGCGTCGTGGCGCATCGGTGCGTCGGGCCACTCGTGCTCGTCGGTGACGAAGCGCAATTCGGCGCCCGAACCGCGTGCGGCCTGCTCGATGGCGTCGCGCAGCTGGGCGGTGCGCACGAAGCGGTCGCCGATTACGGCAACGGTCCTAGTTCCCACCGCGCTCGGGCGTGCGCGCGTCGACGGACTCGATGACGTCGCGTACCCAGGCCAGTGCCGCCATCGCCGCCGACCAGCCGATCGACGAGATGGCGAGCAACGGCACCTGCAGCAGTTCCTCGGCCGGAACGCCCTCGCGCAGTCCGCGCCGCGCGTGGGAGTGCACCGCGCCTTGCGAACGGGCGCCGATCGCCAGGGCCAGCTTCACCAGGCGCTGCGCGCGCGCATCCAGCGGCCCGGCCTTCTCGGCCGCGTCGCCGAGCTGCTGGTAGGCGCGCCAGACCTCGGGGTAGGCGGCGATGACGTCGTCCAGAAAACTCGGCAGACGTTCCTTCCGCCTACCTCCGGCCGCAGCCGATTCCGAGCTGTCCTGCTTCACCGATGTTCCTCCAGGTGATGTCCACGCGTCGCGCGGCTGTGCCGGCGACTATGGGGTCACGCCACCCCGCGGTCAAGCTCTTCACGTGAACGCTCATGGAGATGCAACCGATCCTCACCCGAGGACAAGCCGAGGAAGGCCCTTGTGGCGTCGTCCTATAGCGCGATCGCAGTACCGAATCGTGTCGGCCCGCCGAACACGGCGAACCGAACCGCCTACAAGCGACTGCAAGATGGAGCGACCGGACGCCAATGGGACACC
>JAKZWC010000387.1:0-4367 GCA_047515735.1 Spirochaetales bacterium
GATCGACGAAGAGCCGTACATCGACCACATCCATGCCAGCCCCGCGGCCTACACCGCGGCTACCGGCAAGCCGCTCGACACCTTCTACGAGGCGCCCATGCTGGCCGCGCTGGTGGCGGAGGGCAAGCTGCCCCCGGTCGAGGAGCGCATCGGCCGCGATCCCCAGGTAATCCGGCCGGCGTTCGAGATCGGGCAGTATGGCGGCATCCTCAACGACGTCGGCAGCGAGGGGGACGCCGGACAGCTCGTGGAAGAAGGCCAGCAGCCGATGGCGAAGTGGAATCCTCCGGCCACGATCTTCTATCCCAATATCGTCAGGACCTGGGAAATTTCCGACGATGGGCGGGTGTTCACGCTCAACCTGCGGCACGGCATGAAGTGGTCCGATGGAGAGGACCTCGATGCCGACGACTTCGTGTTCTTCTACGAGGCGATCCTCGGCAACGAACAGATCAACGCCGTAACCCCCGAGCCGCGCGGCCGCTACCGGCCCGGCGGCGAGCTGATGAAACTGCGGGTGATCGACCGCTACACCGTCGAGTACACCTTCGCTGCGCCGTACCATAACGCCGCCGAGAGCGGCTGGGCGCGCGGCCGTTCCTTCGCGCCGGAGCACCACCTGAGCAAGTTCCACTTGGCCTACAACGACGACGCCGCAAGCGTGGCCAAGTCCGAGGGCTACGAAACCTGGATGGACGCGTTTGCCGCCCACCATTCCGATCGCGGGCACTCAGGATCGCGGCCGGTGGCGCATCGCTTCCCCGATCTGCCCACCACCGACACCTGGGTATTGAAGGAGGCCAAGCCGGGCGTCCGTTTCTGGGGCCGCAACCCCTTCTACTGGAAGGTCGACACGGCCGGCAATCAACTCCCCTACGCCGACGGTGTGCAGGTGCTGATCGTCGAAAACCCCGCCGAGGCGGTCCCGGCCAAGGCGATGGCCGGCGAGCTCGACTGGCCCAAGAACGAATTCATGGACATCGCCGATGCTCCGGCGTACCGCCGCAACGAGGCCTCGGGAGGCTACCGCACCCATCTCTGGCCCAGTCACGGCGGCGCAACCGCTCTCGCCGTGGTGCTCAACTACACCAACAAGGATCCGGTCAAGCGGGCGCTGGTCAACGACCTGCGCTTCCGTCAGGCGCTGTCGCTGTCGATCAACCGCCAGGAACTCAGCGACAAGCTGTTCTTCGGTGAATCGGTCCCCTGGGTAGCCCCGGTCAGTCCCACCTGGACCGGGTTCGAGGACTGGATGGCGACCCACTACGCCGAATATGACGTGGACCGTGCGAACGCCCTGCTGGACGAGGTTGGGCTGCCGTGGGATGCCGACCATACTTGGCGCCTGCAGTCCGACGGCAAGCCGGTAACCATCGACGGCAGCTACAGCAGCAACTTGCAGACCACCGCCGACGGCATGGAGTTGCTGTCCCGTTACTGGACCGAGATCGGGGTGCGGATGGAACCGAAGTTCGTGCAGGGGGAGCTGTGGAACGAACGCGGATTCGCCAACCTGTGGGACGCCGGTTTCGGCGGTCACGGGACGCCTGAGCCGATGGCGCGCGCCGACTACCCGTTGGGCCTGATCCCGCCGTGGCACTACTACCACTGCTGTCCCAAGTCCTCCTACCCCTGGGGCACCTGGTACCACACGTTCGGCGAGCAGGGCGAAGTGCCGCCACCGGAGATCCAGCGGCTGTTCGAGCTTGCCGACCTCTGGGGAGAAGCGAAACCGGGTACCCAGGAGTACCACGATACGGTTCACGAGCTGATCAAGCTGAACGTCGAGAATCTGTATGTCATCGGCACCGTGTCGCCACCGCCAACGCCGATGATCGTGAACAACCGGGTGGGCAACGTGCCGGGCGAGATCGGCTACCTGCTGATGAGCCAGGTGGAGCCCTACAACATCGATACGATCTACATAAAGAGCTAGGATCCGTCGGGAGATCTGACCGCGGTCAGATCTCCCTTTTACGGTCTCATGCGAGTGGCCGACGGTTAAGGCGATGTCCGTGTACCTGATCCGACGCGTCCTGTACATGTTGCTGTTGCTGTGGCTGGTCAGCGTAGTAGCGTTTACCATTATCCAGCTACCGCAGGGCGACTTCGTCAGCTCCCTCGCGGTGCGGCTGGCCGAGCAGGGCGAGACGGTTACCCAGGAACTGCTCGACGGCCTGCGGCGCCGCTACGGCCTGGACCGGCCGATGCACGTGCAGTACCTGAAGTGGTTCGGCAACCTGCTGCGCGGCGACTTCGGCTTCTCCTTCTACGTCAACCGGCCGGTCAGCGACGTCATTGGAGAACGCCTGGCGCTTACCGTGCTGATATCGATCTGCTCGCTGGCATTCTCCTACGGCATCGGGATTCCGGTTGGCATCTACTCGGCAACTCACCAGTACCGGTTCGGCGACTACCTCTTCATGGCGGTCGGTTTCATCGGTCTGGCCACGCCGAATTTCCTGCTCGCGCTGGTGCTGATGTTTGCCGCCCTGGAGCTGAACATGAGCGTGGGTGGTCTGTTTTCGCCCGACTATCTGCGCGCCCAGTGGAGTCTCGCCAAGTTCGTCGACCTGCTCAAGCACCTGCCCCTGCCGGTAGTGATCGTCGGCACCGCGGGCACCGCCGGATTGATCCGCATCATGCGCGGCCAGCTCCTGGACGAGTTGGAGCGCCTGTACGTGATCACCGCCCGCTCCAAGGGAGTGAGCGAGGTCCGCTTGTTGTTCAAATATCCGGTCCGGGTGGCGCTGAACCCGATGGTCAGCACCATCGGCTGGCTGTTGCCGGAGATCGTCTCCGGCAGCACCATCACGTCGCTGGTGCTGGGTCTTCCCACGGTCGGGCCGCTGCTGTTCGTCGCCCTCACCAGCCAGGACATGTTCCTGGCCTCGACCCTGGTACTGTTTCTCAGTGCGCTCACGGTCCTCGGCACGTTCATCTCCGATATTCTGCTGAGCGCCCTCGACCCGCGCATCCGCATGAGCCGCCAGAACGCATGAGTGAGCACGGTCACTCCGTGACACGGAAGACAACGAAAGTCGATGCACAGGAATCGTCCGCTGGCCGGCTTCTTCGGGTCAGTGAGCGGGTGACGGCGCTGGGCGGCGCCAGCGAAGAGTCCTACTACCTCGCCTCCCAGTGGCAGCTCATGTGGCGCAAATTCCGCCGCCACCATCTGGCCCTCGTCGGCGGCGTAATCCTCGGCCTGCTGTACCTGGCGGCGCTGGGCGCCGACTTTGTCGCGCCATACGACCCCAACGAGCTGTTCGACCACATTCACCACCCGCCATCGCGGATTCGCTTCGTGCACGACGGACGGTTCGTCGGTCCCTTCGTGTACGGGGTCACGGACACGTTCGACCGGGAAGCGTATCAGTCGGTGTATGCGGAGGATACCGCCGTCCGCTACCGCGTGCGCCTGTTCGCCCGCGGTGCGCCGTACCGGTTCGCCGGTCTGTTCCCATTGCGACTCCATCTGATCGGGGCGGAGGCCCCCGGGGCGGTGTTTCTGTTCGGGACCGACACGCTCGGCCGCGACCTGTTCTCGCGCACCCTGCATGCGGCCCGCATCTCCCTCTCCATTGGGCTGGTAGGCGTTGCGCTGTCGTTCCTGATCGGTACGGCGCTCGGCGGCGTTTCCGGCTACTACGGCGGCCGCGTGGACACCTTCGTGCAACGCTGCATTGAGTTTCTCATCTCGCTGCCGACCATTCCGCTGTGGATGGCGCTGGCCGCGGCGCTGCCGCACGAATGGAGCGTGCTGAAGATCTACTTCGGCATCGTCATCATTCTTTCGCTGGTGAGCTGGGGCGGGCTGGCGCGCGTGGTGCGCGGCAAGCTGCTGGAGCTGCGCGAGCACGACTTCGTGATGGCGGCGCAGATCGGCGGCTTGCGCGAGCTGACCATCATTCGCCGCCACCTGCTGCCGTCGTTCGCCAGCTACCTGATCGTCCACCTTACCCTGGCGATCCCGCGCATGATCCTGGCCGAGACCGCGCTCAGCTTCCTCGGTCTGGGGCTGCGCTCGCCAGCGCTGAGCTGGGGCGTGCTGCTGCAACGGGCCCAGAACTTCCGCAGCGTGGCCATCTACCCCTGGCTGCTGATTCCCGCGGCCTTCGTGATCATCACGGTCATGGCGTTCAACTTCGTGGGCGACGGCCTGCGCGACGCCGCCGACCCCTACAAGCAGTGATACCACTCGGCCGAGTTCCCGGCGCCCGCGTATCGAAGTCCGGGTCTCAGCCTGCTCTGCTCAGCCCATGTTATGGTAGAGGACGAACCCGGAGGTCCCCGATGGCGCAGCAACGAGGAGTCATTCACAGCGACCCAGGTATTCTCGGAGGAGCCATGGCTCTGTGGTGACT
>JAKZWC010000388.1:0-7483 GCA_047515735.1 Spirochaetales bacterium
AGGTGTCCTCGCCCGCGGCGACGTCGGGCAGGTCGTGCTGCAGCAGCGGGCCGACGTAGCGCCAGTTCACCAGGTCGGTCGACTTGACCAGCTCCAGGTTGTCGCCGGCGGAGTAGGCGTAGTAGGTGTCGCCGACCTGGAGCAGATCGGGGTCGCCGGCCAAGACCACCTGCTTGCCCTCCGGCACGCCGGTGGGCAGCACCGGGTAGGGCTTGGTCCAGCGGCTGAGCTGGTTGTCCTCGGCCGCGGTGATGTAGGTACGGCCCGGATCGGACAGGCCGGGGTACATCGCCGCCGGCTTGCCCTCCTTGGTGATGAAGCCGGTGCCGCTGAAGGTGCCGTGGCCGGTGAAGCTGGGCTGCAGCTTGGTGGTCTGCCAAGTCCAGTGCAGCATGTCGGGGCTGGTCACGTGGATGAAGCAGAACGACGTCTTGCCGTCCCGCTGCCGCGCGGTTCCGCCCCGCCACGGGTGGCGCAGGATGTAGTGCAGGTGATAGACGCCGTCCAGGCAGTAGGCGAGGTTGGGGTCACCGGGCGCGCTGTCCTCGCCCGGATGCATCAGATGGAAATTGAGCGCCAGCTCGTCGGTTACGGTAGTGTCGTCGAAGCCCTTTGCGATTGCCATAGCGATTGGCCGCGAGTGTAGGCGGCCCCGCCGGGGCCTGCAACCGCTCCCGTGCGGAAGCCTCCGTGGCTCAGGTCGCGCGCCGCTGCGTGCGCCTGATCCAGCGTTCCGTTCGTCATTCCACAAGCGTCCGACGTATTCGCCGGACAACAAGCCGTCAATCGCCTCTTTCTGCCGATAGGAACACCTGGACCGTTGTGCTGGCAAACAGCGTTCCGTCGGCCTCGCTGACGTCTCGTACCTCGATGCGAACGGGGCCGGCGGCAGGGGTGTCCGCCAGGGCGATCGATTTCGCAAACGTGCCCTGTTCACCGAGATCGCCTTTCACCATGATCCATCCCCGATCGATCACAACGCCGCCTTCGCTGTAGACCCGATACGTCAAGTTGTTCTCGAACGGCACCGTGCTGATCCACCCGCGCAACTCGACGCTGTTGCCCACGGTGGCCCCGGTTACCGGCGTCTCAAGCACGATCTCTGGTGGCGGCGGCCGCCGAGCCGCGACCGCCGCTTCGAGCAGGACCTGCACCGAAGTCCGAGCCAGCGCCGAACCATCGCCCTGGTGCACGTCAACGATCTCAATGCGGCCCGGTCCACCGGCGCCCGCAAGGAAGCTGACCGGCGCAGCGAACGCCGCCGGTTTACCCAACTCCGCCGCAACGGGGATCCTCCCCATGCCGATCACTCCGCCGCGCGCGTCGTATACCAGGTAGGCGAGGCCCTCGGCGGACGGGTGCGTGCTCGTACTTCCCCGAACCTCGATGCCGGTCGCTACCGTCTCCCCCGGTAGGGGAGACTCGATTGCCAGAACCTGAGTCGGCACCAGCCGGCGCCCGTGCAGCGTGAACGCGCGCCGGATCCGGGTCGATGGGCAGCACATCCCGTCGCCGGGACCGTGTGCTATCATCGTCACGAAAATACGACCGCCCCGGATGGTGATGCTGTCCACGCGTACCCGATCCCCGAGGAACTCCCGTCCCGCCTGAAACGGCGCGCCTTCGCGGCCATGTATCGCCAGCAAGTGGATGAACGTGCCGCTGCCGCCTGGGTCGATGAAGACGACTGCAGCGGCATCGGCGACCTGGTCACCGTCGAGGTCGCCAAACGCGACCAGGTCGCCTACCAGTCCGGCCTGCACCTGCTGCGTCGCGCCCGCGCCGTACTTGATTGATCCCTGCCCCTCGTGGAACCGAATCGGGGTCTCCTCGTCGCCGAGCAGCGGCAGATAGTACTGGCCGTTGTGTAGCTGTTCGAGCGTCAGAAGTCGCGACTCAATTTCCCTGGGCGCCGCGGTTTTCTCCTGGGTGTGAGCCGGCTGTGAGGCCACCAGCAGGCCAACCGCGAACACCAATGGTGCGGACGACAAACCAAGAGATCGCCTCGCCGAGCGGGTCCGGCGGAGCTCGGTTGCGGATCGCTGAACTGAAGTCGCCGCCGGCAGGGGATTCGGCACCACTTTCATGGCAGCCCCCTTTCAGGTCTTCGGTGCCGGCCGCTTGCGTGGGCTGAACAGCAGCAGCGTGCCGATCTGGCGGTAGCCCACCGCAGCGTACAGCTTGGCGCCCGTGTGCGAGGCGAGCAGCACAGCCAGCTTCGCTCCCGCGGCACGGTCGTCGCGCAGCAACCGGCACAGCATGGCGCGGGCGATGCCGCGGCGGCGGAATTCGCGCTGCACGTACATGTTCTGGCACCAGGTCGCGTCATCCACGGCGATGCTGCCCACCCAGCCAACGATCGCGCCGTCGATCAGCGCGACGTACTGGCGCTGCGGCACGTCGTCGCAGAGGTGTTCGGGAAGGATCTGGCGGCTGCGCGCCGCCTTGGCCAGGCGCTCGGCCAGCGCCGCGGTACGCACGCGACGGATGGTTGCAGGGTGGGCGACCCGCGGGATGCGCCGCAGGCGGTGGATCATGAACGGTTCGCTGCCGATCAGCCGGTAGTCGAGCGCCTTGAACCCGCTGCGCAGCGGCTGGTCCGGTTCGGCGGCGGCATGGATCGCGCAGACGGTGTACCCGCCCCGCTCGCGCCCTGACGCGCTGGTCGCCGCCGCGTCGACCCGCTCCGGCGGCAGGCCGTGGCTCACCCACTCTTCGTTGCGGTAGGTGCCGCGCCGGCGCTCCGCATCCCGGAGCACCCACAGGCTGCCTCCCGGTGGGCTCCCGGGCGCGTCCCGGTGCATCCGCTCCGGTAGGAACGGGTGGGTGAAACTGCGTGCAAAGGCGAAACCGCGTGCAAACACCTCGATCGCGTGTTCGAACTCATCCAGGGTCACCGTTTCCGGCTGGGGTTCCATTCGGGATCCGACTATAGGCTGTCGCCACGCGAGCGGCGGGGCTGTCGGGGGACGACCAGTGCGGTGGTAACCAGGATCACTCCCAGGGCTGCCTGCAGCAGGTCGAGCTGGCGGAACCCGTCGATCAGGCGGTCACCGTGGGCGAGCACCAGGGGGAAGAATACCAGCAGGCGCAGCGGCAGGTAGGCGAGGGCGATGATCCCCTCGAGCAGCGTCACCTTGAGCATGACGCCGCGCAGCCGCCCGTGCTGCGCGGCGCTGCGGTAGCCGAACCAGATGGTACAGACGACGATCAGTTCGCCGAGGCCGAACACATAGGTCGCCACCATCGCGAACAGGGCGCGCGCGCCGGTCCACAGCTCGACGCCGGTGGCGGCCAGATCCAGGAACTGCAGGAAGATCGCCAGCGACACCAGAATCGACAGCAGCGCCGCGGCCATGTGCCCGGCCACCCGCCGCGGCGGCAGCTTGGCTCTCATCCCGCCCCGCCGGCGGCAAAGTTGATCAGGCGCTGCAGGCCTTCCTGGAGTTCGTGGACGGCGGTGGCGAGCGAGATGCGCAGCCGGCCGCTTCCTCCGGCGCCGAAGGTCTCGCCCGGCGCCGCCGCGACATCGGCCTGCTGCAGCAGACGGCGTGCGTACGCAAAAGTGTCCTCCACCGGCCTCGGCAGATCGACCAGCAGGTAGAAGGCGCCGTCCGGCCGATAGCGGCACAGCCCGGCGCGGCCCAGCAGGTCGCAGGCCAGATCGCGCCGTTCGCGGTAAATGCGCGTCATGTGCGCGACGCACTCCTGCGGCCCGGTCAGCGCCGCCAGCGCGGCGTGCTGTGACGGCGCGGGGGCACAGGCGACCGTGGCCTCCTGCAGTTTCACCAGCAGCGGCGCGACCGGCTCGGGGCAGGCCACGTAGCCGATCCGCCAGCCGGTCATGGCGTAGCTCTTGGAGAAGCTGCCGACGGTGAAGCAGCGGTCGCCGGCCGCCAGGCTGGCCGGGCTGAGGTGGCGGCCGTCGAAGACGATCTTCTCATAGCACTCGTCGGAAATCAGGTAGAGGTCGTGGCGCTCGGCCAGCTCTACGATCCCCTGCACCCGGTCGCGGCGCATGACGGCCCCGGTGGGGTTGGCGGGGCTGCCCACCATGATCGCCTTGGTGCGCGGCGTGATAGCGGCGGCGAGGGCGTCGAGGTCCGGCTGGTAGCCGTCGGCCGCCGGCAGCGGGTAGGGGACCGCCTCGGCTCCGCACAGCTCCGCGGCCATCCGGTAGTTGGGATAGCCGGGATCGGGCACCAGGAGCTGGTCGCCCGGCTCCAGTACACTCTGCTGGCTGGCATAGAGGGCGCCCATGGCTCCGATGGTGACGATGATCTGCTCGGTCGCGACGGCGACCCCGTTGTCCGCCTGCAGCTTGGCGCGCAGTGCATCGCGCAGTTTCGGCAGGCCCGCGTTCGGGGTATAGCCGGTGTGGCCGTCGCGTACGGCGCGCGCCGCGGCGTCCGCGATGTGCGCCGGCGTCGGGAAATCGGGCTGGCCGATCTCCAGATGGATCACGCCGGGGCGCTGCGCCAGGTCCAGGATGGCGCGGATGCCGGAGCGCGGCATCGCTTCCAGACGCGGGTTGAGCGGGCGCAGAACGGCCGTCTCCCTCAGGCGGACGCGCGCACGGCGCCGTCCGGCGCGGCAGTGGCCGCGCGCGCCGCGGCGACCGCGCATCCGGGCTGCACCGCGACCCCGTAGCGCGGCAGCACCTGCTCCATCGCGTGCAGGAGGGCGCACACGGAGTCCAGGTTTGCCACGAAGCCCATCAGTCCGACCCGGCTGCCCGCGTAGCCCATCTCGGCTACCTCCTGCGAGCCGCCGGCGGTGGCGATGCCGTGTTCGCGCCATACGGTCCTCATGTACTCCTGGGCGGGGAACGAAGCGCCCGGCATCACCACGCAGGTCGAGCAGGAGGCGGCGATCGACTCGTCGGCCAGCACCCCCAGCCCCATGGCCCGCACGCCGGCGCGCAGCGCGCGGCCCGCGGCGGCGTGGCGCGCGATCACCCGCTCCGGCCCCTCGCGCACGATCTCACGCAGCGCCCCCTGCAGCGCCAGCAGCAGCGAGTAGGACTGGGAGGGGCCGTGGGCCGCCTTGTAGGCGGTAATCGAAGTGTCGACGGCGGCCGGTTCGGCGGCTGCGCCGGTATCCGGGGACGCGGTGGCAGACGGTCCGCCGTACGCCACGTCTCGCTCCTGCTGCAGCCCGCGGTGCCAACTGCGCCACGTGATCAGGTCCAGACACAGGCCCGGGATGGGTGTCGAGCGTTGCTCCGCCACCTTCCAGGCACGCGCTCCCACCGCCACGATGGCGATCCCCTGGGGCGCGTTGATGCACTTCTGGCTGCTGGAGCAGCAGATGTCGATGCCCCACTCGTCGACTCGCAGCGGTTCGGAGGTCAGGGAGGAGACCGCGTCCACCAGATAGAGCACGTGCGGAAACTCGGCACGGATCATGGCGCCAATGTCGCGCACCGGGTTGAGCGTCCCTGCCGTGGTCTCCAGGTGCACCACGGCGAACATCCTGGCCTGGGGATGGTCGCGCAGCGCCTGGCGCGCCTGGTCGACGGTGACCGCGCTGCCCGGCGGCAGCTTGATCTCGGCGGCGGTCGCCCCGACCACCCGCACCAAGTCGGTGAGCACCTGACCGAACATGCCGGTGTTGACGGTGACGCACCGATCGCCCCGTTCCAGGAACGTGTTGAACGCCGCTTCCTCGCCGTAGGTGGCCGAGCCGACCGGCAGCAGCACGTCGCCCGCGGTATGCAGGAGCCGGCGCAACAGCGCGACGCACTCCCCCTCCACCTCCGGGAACGGCGGATAGTAGATCGGATCCGGCAGCGGTTGACTCAGCGCCCGGCGCGCGGCGGGATAGAGGTCGGTCTGCCCGCAGGACAGGTTGAGGTACGGCGCGGTGCTCATGGGCAGCGACTATGCGGATTGTCGCCGGGTGCGACAACTCCCTCAGGGCGCCGGCGCTGCCAGCACGTAACCGTCGCGCGCCACCTGGGCACCGTCGCGGAGCACCGCCCGCACCTGCCGCAGCGCCCGTATGTCGGCCAGTGGGTCGGCGTCGAGCACGATGCAGTCGGCGCGCTTGCCCACCTCCAGCGTACCGATCCGGTGGTCCAGTGCCAGCGCTTCCGCCGCGGTCGCGGTCGCGGAAAGCAGCACCGCGGCCGGGGTCATGCCGCCGAGTCCCACCATGGTCTCCATGGTGCGCGCCAGATCCACGAAGTTGGTGTCGACGATGCCCGCGTCGGTGCCGGCGATCACGGGCACGCCGGCGGCCACCAGGTCGCGGAACGGGGCGAACCGGTCCCATGCCGAGTGGCGCACGCCGGCCGCCTCGATCGCCTCCAGCGGCCAGCGCTCGAAGCCGGCGATGGTCTTGCACACGAAGGTCCGCCGTGCGCGCATCTGCTCCACGAGCTCCGGCCGGTAGTCGGTGCCGGGGCGGTCGCGGGCCAGCCACGTGCAGTGCTCGATGCCGTCGCAGCCGGCGCCGACGCAGCGCTCGATCCCCTCGGTGCCGTGGGCGTGGGCGGTGACGCGCAGCCCGAGCCGGTGCGCGTCGTGAATGATCGCCTGCAACTCCTCGATGCCGTACTGCGCGGCATTGGGATTGGTGCCGCGGGTGCCGCCGCCGGTGGCCATCACCTTGATGAAGTCGGCCCCCGCCTGGTGCATGCGCCGTACCGCCCGGCGCACCGCCGTCTCGCCCTCGGCCTCGTTCTGCAGGAACCAGCAGTGGCCGCCCGTGGTGGTGAGCGGCGCCCCGGCGGTGATCACCCGCGGCGCGACCAGCAGGCCCTTGCGCACCGCCTGTGCCACTGGAATGATCACCTCGGCCAGACCGCCGCAGTCGCGCACCGTGGTGACGCCGCGGCTCAGCGCCGCCCGCAGGTTGGCCACCACGCGCACCGCGAGGCTGGCCGCCGGCTGGCCGATCGCCGCGTACATCGGGTCCACCCCGTTCTCGATCCCGGCGCCGCTCCACATCAGGTGCACGTGGCTGTCGATCAGCCCGGGGGCGATCACCTGACCGGGGTAGACGAGACGCTGGGCGCTACGGTCCGCCTGCCGCAGGGCGGCGTCACCGATCTCCACGATGACACCATCCTCGACCAGCAGCGCCGCATCGCTGCGAGGCTCCGCGGCGGCGCTGCAGACCAGCAGCCGGCCGCGAATCAGGACTTGCGCCATAGGCACGCCCGTACCTTCCCGGTGCTGAAGTCGCTACGGCGTTCGGTGGGAGCGAGCCGCTCGGGCCCAGGTGCGCTACTGGAGATCGAGATGCAGGCGCAGTGCATCGCCAAGCCGGCTCATGAGTCGCGGTGGAACGCGGCCGATGCGGGCGTCGAGCCGCTCCACCGCGACTGCCCGGACCTGCTCCGCCTGCGCCTTGCCGTCCCGCGGCAGCCCACAGAAGCCGGCGGGCAGTTCAACCTGAAACGGATATACCCGGACCAGGTTGCTGGTAACCGGTACGATGGTCACCACGCCTCGGCCCAGTCTGGCGGCGGTAAGGT
>JAKZWC010000389.1:0-2538 GCA_047515735.1 Spirochaetales bacterium
ATGAGCAGAAGGTACGGGGAGCAGCCGAGGCGGGTCAATAGTGTAAGAACGTTTATGGCACTACATTGGCCGATTCCGGCAATTCGAGGATAAAAACCGCCGTACACAAGCAGAAATCACCCCAAATGCCTCAAACCTCACCTCCGACACCTCTCAGCCCGTTAAAGATGGGTTAGCGGACACGGACGCGACACTGGAGCCTACGGTGACCGAGATCACGACACCCCTCGGGACGTTGCGGCTGGGCGCGGCGGTCGGGTGGCTGTGTATGGCAGAGTTCATCGACCAGGATTCCCATTTCGGGACCACTTGGGATCGGATCCAGTTGCGCCTCGGCTGGCGGTTTGGCCGCGGCTACCATGCGGCCCAGGGCGATCAGGCGGTTCTGGATGCCGCTGCTCAGCAGATGGAGGAGTATTTCGCCCGGACTCGCACCGAATTCGAGCTGCCGGTGTGGGCACCTGGACGACGCCTGGAGGAGCAGGTGTGGCAAGAGTCGCTGCGCATTCCGTGGGGGCAGACCCGTACGTACGGGCAAATAGCTGCCGCAATCGGCCGGCCGAAGGCTATCGGTTCCGTGGCCCTGGCGGTCGGCGAAAACCGACTGGCGATCATCGTTCCCTGCCACCGGGCGGTGGCCAGCGGCGGCCGCTTGACCAATTACGGCGTCGGCCGGTGGCGCAAACGCCGTCTGCTGGAACTGGAGCGAGCGGCCAGACCGACTGCCTGAAGAGCGGGCCAGGCACCTCCTGTCCGCGGCGCCGACCGTGCAGCAGGTGCCACCGTCTCCGCCGGCGTCCGCCCCCACGGGTCGCGTTGCAGTCCGTTCGCAAAGAACCTCGTCCCTGAGGCGTGTCCGCACGCATTTCGTGCCGCGTAGCGTCTACTCCGAGCCAACTGAGGCGGGGAACAATATTGCCACCTTCCCGGATACTCTTCCGTGACCGGCTCGGCCGTCCCGGCAGCGGCCGGATCGTGATGCGTAAGCGCTCTTACGGAGGATTGGACTCGTCCTGCTGGTCGAACGCTGCCCTGGCTGCTTCGAGATCGAACTGGTCCGGTCTCCAGTCCCCGATCCAACGCAGTGCTTCGGCGTCTCCCCAGGGATCAGTGCCGGTTTCGGCGAATTCGACCATCTGCCAGTAGCCGCTCACTCCGCCGCTATCTTCCTTCGGTGCCGCCCGCCCACCGGCGACAAGGCGGCGCCAGAATCGTTCGGTGCTCGCCGTTCGTCGGCGCAACTTCACCGCATGTACCCAGCAGTCCCCGAAATCGTAGGTATACCGGCAAGTCATCGACACGCGCCTGAAGTGCTCGGTGAGATTCACTGACCACGCATCGGGAATCTCATCACTCACATAACCCAGTTCGGACGCCCCGGGGCCGGCGAGCGTGCGTCGGTTGCGACCCGTGGTATGGAACTGCCACATGTGATCCCCGTCCCACTCGAAACTCGCCTGTATTGCCAGATGCAGGTCGCCGAGGGTAGCTGCAGATTCGAGTTGGAAGCGCCGCCAGATACACGGTTCAATCTCAAGCAAAGAAACCTCGAATTCGAGATACGCCAGCATCACCGTAGCCTAACCTAACCCTACCTTAACCCTCAATCTAACGAGAATCCCGATACCTGTCCGGTGGGCTCCCGGGATGCTCGTGGTGCAGCCAGTCGAACCGCTTCTGATCAGTCGATGAACAGCGGGTCCGGATTCTCTTGCACGGCCGGAGCCCCTCTTCACGCGACACGGACGGTCAACGAAGACAAGCCGTTACCAGCCGCACACCCCGCGCGCGAAGCAGTGTTGCCGTTGTCGTCAATGAACTCGCCTGTTACAGCAGGCGGAACACGATGGCGGGGTCGGCCGGCTGCATCTCGCGCGGCGGCAGGCCCTGCAGCAGCGCTTCCAGGTCGTTCACCGCGATACGGCCCAGCTCCCACAGGTCCTCGCGCACCGTGCCCGCCCGATGTGCGGCCAGCACGGCGCCCGGAGCGTGGCGGATCGGATGGTCCGCCGGCACCGGCTCCTTGGGAAACACGTCGCTGGCGGCCTTGAAGCGGCCGGCGTAGAGCAGCTCGGTCAGGGCGTCGAAGTCGACCACGTGGGCGCGGCTCATCAGCGCCAGCACCGCGCCTTGCTGGATCAGCTCGAGGCGGGAGCGGTCGAGCAGCGCCCGGTTCTCGTTGGAGGGAATGGCCAGCACGAAGATCACCCTGGCCTGTTGCAGGAGCGTCTCCAGCGCGACCGGCTGCACGCCCATCCGGACGAGGTAGCGGTCCGCCAGCCACGGGTCGTAGCCCAACAGCTTGCAGCGGAAGGGAGCCAGCAGCGGCATGAGGTTGCGTGCCAGGCTGCCGCAGCCGATCAGCCCCACCGTCTTGTCGTACAACGTGAAACTGTGCTCGTTGCCGCGGTGCTGGTACTGCTCCGTACCGCTCTGGAACGCCGCCGACCCGGAGACCAAGTCGCGGGCGGCGGCCAGGGCCATGGCCAGCGCCATCTCCGCGACCATCGGCCCGAACGCCGGCGCTACGCTGAGCAC
>JAKZWC010000390.1:0-3061 GCA_047515735.1 Spirochaetales bacterium
GGTGAAACCAAGCGCCTACCCGCGCCGTGCGCATGACAGACACGGGCGCATGACACCGCGGGTACCGCAACCGCTCCGGATCCGGGTCCGGCTGGAGCGCAGCGGGGCCGGCCCATCAGGGGCCGGGGCTGCGAAGCGGAACCAGGGCGGGCGCAGCGAAGCGAGCACCGCCCCAGTACCCGCCCCAGGGTATGGGGCTATGGGGTACCTTGGGGTCAATTTTCAGGTGCCGGCCACGCAACGAATTACGGCGCAGGGCGTGTACCCGTGGTTAGGTCGCGGGGGCGCTTCGCGCGCCACAGTTCGGCCGCCGCGTCGTGGGCGGCCTTGTGGTCGGGTGGGGGCAGGACACGGACGCACCCACGCACACCGTCCGCCTGCTCGGCAGGCACCACGATTGCGCCGGTCACGTTCGCCACCCGCTCCATCGCTTCGCGGGCGGCGCGTCTCTGGTTGCGACGGACGGTCCCATCCGCGGCCAGGTCGCCGAGCGCATACGACATCGCGGCCACGTCGTCAGGCGATAGCGCCGGATACCATCGCAGGGCCACCGGATTGATCAGGCGCCCGCTCACGTTCACGGCCGCCGCGGCGGGCCGTTTGCCGGGGGCCGGCGCGTCCGCGCCTATCAGGCGCCCGCGGCGCGTGCCGTAGTGGTCCCAATACCAGCACAGCGACATATACAGGCGATAGGCGGGCGCGGAATCCAAGCCGAGCAGGCGCAGGTGCGGGCGCGCCACCAAGGAGCCGGGGCCGCTGCCGGGTGGCAGCAGTACCTCGAATTGCATCAGGTCATCGAGCCGACCGGCCCGCGGCACACTCCGCACCGTCACCGCGAACCAGACACCGCCGGTTCCGCCGTACTCCCACTCAACACCCAGGCGGCGCATCTCATCGAGTCCGCCGAGCAGGCGCGGCCAATCGCGGCCACGTTGCCACCCGCGCGGCCATAATCCGGCCACCACATCCCGCACTTTGGCGCGCAGCACCGCGGGCGCGCCGGAGCCGATGCGGCGCAGTTCCGGGGGCACGGCTAACTAACAGCGCACGCCGAGGGCCGCGCCGCGGCCGCGGGTCATGCTGGAGCCGCCGCGCGCATCCCACGACACAAGCGGCAGCACGGGCACGCGGTCCGGACCGGCATGCTCGAAGCCGCGCCACAGTTGCCGCGGCGCTTCGCCGGCACCATCGAACGGCATCGGCAAGTCTAAGTACCGCTGATCGTTGCTCACTACCACGGGGCGCAGTCCGCCGTTGCGGCCGGCCAGTGTGCCGGGCAGCACGCTATTGGGGGCGCGGGTCCGCCACCATCACCACCGGGGCGAGCCGCTGCCACGCATCGACCAGGGGCCAGAGCGGGTGGGGTGGGCGCGGCACCGCGGCTCCGCACCACTGCCGATGCGCCGCGGCGACCGAGTTGCCGAGCAGCACCGCGGCCATGTTCGCGCCGGCCTCCAGGTCCGCGGCGGACGCGCCGGCAAGCGCTCCGCCCACCGACGATAGCCACCCTACGGCGCCGGGTCCGGCGGCGCGCTCGGCGGCCGCCACTTCATTCCAGGGCGCCGTCGTTCACGTCCGCCCACGTCAACCGGGCCATCGCGGCCAGCACGGCCGCCGGGTCCGGCGGCGCCTCCAGGGTCGCGGCCGGTGCCGGTGCGGCCTCCGCCTCCGCCCGCTCCGTCGCGGCCAGGTCGGCCAGGTTGCCCAGGCGCCGGACCAGGTGCTCGGGTAGCTTGTGCTCCGGCTCCGGCACCGCGGCGGGCGCCGCCTCCGGGGTGGTGGGCGGAGCCGGTGCCGGGCGCGTGCTCCGGATCGGCCGCCGGCACCGGCTCCGCGGAGCGGCGCGTCAGGGCGCCGACCAGCAGCGTCAGCGGACACCCTCACCGTGACAGCGGTCGGCCCGCTTCCGATGCGGGACGCCCACCATGCCGGCGCACTACGCACGGCACCAGCTTGCAGCACGCGGCGCTGTCGCCAAGCTCCGCTACCAGGCGCGGGCCGGTAGCAGCGCCGCGCCGCAGCGTAAACAGCGCCAGGGCCGCCGTCAGCGGCCTTGCGCACGTCTGGTGGTATCCAGGGGGGACACCACCAGGTTAGCGCCCCTTCTGCCTTCTGCCGCCGCTTCCTGATCCGGAAGTAGTAGACCTCAAGCAGGACAGCCGGTATTCCAAGGCCCACGATCGTGCAAGCGACCAGGAAGATCAGAGAAGCGGTATCGAACATCCCGTCGCTGCCGCCACGGCCACCTGCCGGTAACTCCTGGAAGTCATGCTGCTTCACCTCCAAACCAAAAGCGAGGGCCGCCGGAACTGTGACGGTCGCCGACGGCCCTCTCAAAGGCCGTCTTCCTTTGCACCTCGTTGGGGCTTAGGACTGCGGCACAGTCGCCACTGTGAAAGCGCAACGGGGATATTGTCAAGTGTTGTGAACGGGGCAACGTGAGGGGTAAGTCGCGAGCCCATCATCCCCTGGGGAGCGACGGGTGCTTCGGATTCTCACCGCTGATGACGTTTCCTGATCTGCATGCTGGCGCCCATGAGTCGTTTATTCTTGACCCTGATCGCGCTCGTCACGCAAGAACGAAATCCTCATGGAGACCTCCTGAGAATGGGGTTGATGACAGGAGGAATAGCCCTCCTCAAGGATCGAAAAAGGAGCCGCCGGGGAGGGCGAGCGGGCAGGAGGTCTTAATTCCTCTTGTCACTCGTATACCCCGGCGGCTCCACAGGCGTTCGTTAATGGAGGGCGCGTCGGTTCGAAGGGTGAGACGGCCTGCTCACCGACGGCCCTTACCAGCTACTCCGGAAACTGCCCGTCTGCGCCCTCAAGGTTCCGGCACCTGCGAGATCTCTATGTTCACGGTCTCGGAAGCCGTTCGCCGAATCGCCTGCTTGGGGCCCAGTGCCCCTCGGTGGCGGGTGCGACATTTGTCGACTCGGCATCCGATTGGGCTTCGTATACAGGCCCTTTTCTGGGGTGGGTGTCGACATTTGTCGACTCTGCGTCGTCCCGTTCCCTTGTCCAATACCCGGCCCGTCCCTTCACCAACCTCCGGCGCCGT
>JAKZWC010000391.1:0-2752 GCA_047515735.1 Spirochaetales bacterium
ATGTTCAGGTTGTACTCGTTGGCGGGGCCGCCGATCTCCGCCACCGGCACCATGCGGGAGTAGCGCGGCAGCTCGATCTGCCGGTTGAAGACGTCGACGATCCGATGGATGTCCTGGGCGCGCAGGCGGTTCTTGTTGCCATCCTTGCGGAAGCCCCGACTGGCGTCGATCATGAAGACGCCGCGGCGGACGCCGGCGGACGCCTTGTCTATGACCAGGATGCAGGCGGGGATGCCGGTGCCGTAGAAGAGATTCGCGGGCAGGCCGATGATGCCCTTGATGAAGCCGCGCCGGATGAGGTTCCGGCGGATGTCCGCCTCCCTGTTGCCGCGGAACAGTACGCCGTGGGGCAGGATGATCGCGCCCTTCCCCCTGCTCTTGAGTGAGGTGATCAAATGCAGGAGGAAGGCGTAGTCGCCGTTCTTGGCCGGCGGGATGCCGTACGCGAAGCGCCGATACCGGTCGTTGGCCGGATCGAGACCGCTGGACCAGGCCTTGGCGGAGAAGGGCGGATTGGCCACGGCGAAGTCGAAAGTCCTGAGGCCGTCGTCCGGGTTCTTGAAGTACGGGGCCGTCAGCGCGTTGCCGCGCCACAGCTCGGCGGTGGGATGATCGTGCAGGATCATGTTCATCCGCGCCAGCGCCCAGGTAGCATTGTCCATCTCCTGGCCGTAGACGGTGATGCCGCCCGGCGCCTCGTCCGCGGCTTTGAGCAACAGTGAGCCGGAGCCACAGGTCGGGTCGTAGATGGTGTGATCCGAGCGCGTGTCCGGGCCGATGCCGACCACCTTGGCCATGATCCGGGACACTTCGGCCGGCGTGTAGAACTGCCCCTTGCTCTTGCCCGATTCGGTGGCGAAGTGCTGCATCAGGTATTCGTATGCGTCGCCGAGCAGGTCGTCACCTTCGGTCCGGTTGGCGCGGAAGTCGAGACCGTCGAAGATCGCGACCAGCTTGGAGAGCCGGTCCTGCATCTCCTTGCCGGTGCCGAGCTTGCTCTCGTCGTTGAAGTCGGCTTGGTCGATGACCCCCTTGATGTCGTTGGCCTCGGCGAGCCGGCCAATGATCTTGTTGATTTTGTCGCCGATCTCTTTGTGGCCCTTGAGCTGTACCATGTCGGCGAAGCCGCCGCCGGCGGGCACTTCGATCAGCGCGTCGCGCGTGCCCGCGTACTTGTCCGACACGTACTTCGTGAACAGCAGCGTCAGGACGTAGTCCTTGTACTGCGACGCGTCCATGCCGCCGCGCAACTCGTCGCAGCTTTGCCAGAGCGATGAGTAGAGTTGTGACTTCTTCAGGGCCATTCGGCAGTTCTCACATCGGCTCCGGAGGACTCGCACCGGATCGGGCAGGCCCCTATGGCCTGTGGAGTCCGTCGATCCCAGTGATTTCGCGCCTATCTTATCTTAGCGAATCTTCCGGTCGACGTGGAGACTAAGCCGTCGTGCTCGTGCCCGCAGGACTGGCCGGCTCAGGTACGGCAGCGCCCGTCTGCGTCCATACTCTGCACGATTCGACCGGTTGCCCGCGTAAACGACCTATGCACCGGGGAAACGCATCCTGGATCGGGTCCAGGACCTGCTCGCCGAGGACCACCCACTTCATCCTCATGCAGCCCGGCGCCAGCAGGCAGGTGAGCTGGCACCAGGACTCCTGCTACTGGCCGCTGTCGCCCAGCAAGACCGTCACCGTGTGGCTGGCGATCGCCGACGCTGCTCCCAGGTGGCTCCCGAGTCGCGCGAGATGGCGGCGGACAGCCGGCCGCGCCGGTAGCCGCGGCGGATCTCCTCGCGTGAGGTCTGGTTCCAGACGCAGAGCAGGTCGCCGGTAGCCGGGATCGCGGTCACGGCCGGCGGCGCGTAGGAGCCGGCCAGCTCGGTAGGGCGCACCGCGGACCAGGTGGCGCCGCCGTCACGGCTGTAGCTGGCGACCAGGCGCCCCACCGTGGAGCGCGCCAGGAACAGCACCCGTCCGTCCCGGGTTTCGATCACGCTCGGCTCGTCGCAGGCGGTGATGCCGCCGTAGCCGTTGGCCACGCCGTCGCGGTCGAACCAGCCCATCAGCTCGCCGTCGCAGGCCTGCCAGTTCTGTCCCTCGTCGTCGGAGTAGCTCACCGAGGCGATATCGATCTCCGGCCAGTGGTAGTGCCCCGACACTTGGCGCCGAATCCCCTTCCAGATGCCGTAGCTGCGGACGTACTCCAGCGGCAGGTCGGGGTGGTTCTGGTTGGCGAAGCTCACCCGGTTGGGGGTAGAGGAGGCGTCCGCTCGACAACTGGATCATGGTGTCGTAGTAGGGACTGCCGAGCATTCGATCGGACTTGAGCACCAGCGCGGTGGCGCCGTCCATCATGGTACCACGGCCCCGCGGGCACAGCGCCCACCTCCGCAGCCACCGGCCGCCCAGCGATGCGGCCGCGCGGACCGATAGCTGTCCCGATGCCGGACGCGTACACTCTCAGGCCATGCACATTGAGCCGCGCCGCCTCACCTCGGGGCCGGCACACCACTTCTTCGGCTACTACGGGATCAACGCTTGGGACCGCAGCGGCCGCCACCACCTGGCGCTGGAGACCGACTTCCACCGCCGCCCGCCGGCGCCCGAGGACCGCGCCCGCGTCGGTCTGGTGGACGCGGACAGCGGTTCCTTTACGGCGCTGGCCGAGACCGGTGCCTTCAACCTGCAGCAGGGCAGCATGCTGCACTGGATCGACGCCGGCCACGGCGAAGAACTGACCTACAACGTCTGGCAG
>JAKZWC010000392.1:0-6532 GCA_047515735.1 Spirochaetales bacterium
GAATGTCGTCCATGGCTACGGACCGTCCGCTCTGCCGCCACTGGTTGACCATCGTTGCTATCGCGTCTCCAGGGGGCAAGTGGATCAGCACGAACGACACGAAGGAGAGGACAATGAGAAGCAGAATCATGTAGATGATCCGCCGGATGATGTAGCTCAGCATGCCGGAGCCTCCTCGGGTACGGCCCGTCTTATGGGCGCCGACGCCACGTTGGTGCCGTGATCGCGGTTGACCCGCGGCTCAAGGGTTCGATTCGGCTCCCCGTGCCGGTCTGGCGTCCGGTCTCCATGCCGGCGACCAGCATATCAAATTAATTCGGTTCTGACGAAGATCTCGGTATCGCAGCTCTCCCGGAACCCCTTACGCACCAGGTTCGCCAGCGATATCGGCAGGATGCTCATGGTTTCGGCCAGCACGATCCGGCATTCCCGGGAACACTGCCGCCCGCGGGCACGGACTCGGCCGGAAGAACCAGCGTCCGCCGGCCGCGGAGAAGCGCCTGACGATGGTCTCCAGGTCTCGCCGGCGGGAAGGCTGGAGGACGCCGAGGAACTCCGCGGTTGGCGTCACGTCAGGAGAAAGTCCTCTTCGCGCAGGCTGTAGCCTCTGATCTGCGCCTTCGGGGCATCGTCGACCAGGTAATTGACGACGTAGATCTCGCCGTCCGGGAACTGTACCCACCCCGAATACCCCAGGTCCGATACCGGACTGCGATCGAAGTCGAGCGGCATGATCCGCGTCCAGGCGCGGGCCCGTTGCGTGGCCGCGGCGGAGGCGGCGTCGGTCACCGCGGCGAAGAAATTCTGCGTCCAGTAGCCGAACCCCTCCTTGCCGCCCTGCATGAAGCGATAGGTGATCAACACCCGGCCGCTCTGCAACAGCCCGGCGACCGGCCGATGGCAGCCGGGCAGGGGAAACCGGTAGGGTCCCTCCCAATGCTCGCCGTCATCGTGGGAGATCGCCTTGTAGCAGTCGCGTCCCTCGCCCGAGTTCTCGCGCAGGAAGGCGACCAGGGTGGCGTCCGGCAGCCGCAGGATCGAGGCCTCACAGAGATGCAGACCGCGCTGCTCGGCCACGCTCACCGGACCGTGCCACGAGCGCCCCTGGTCGTCGGAGTACCACAACCGCTGCTGCCAGAAGTTCACCGGAGGATTGTAGTACTGGCAGCTCACGATCCAGCGCCCGGAAGGAAGTTCCAGCAGCTTGTCGGGGACGCAGCCCAGCGCGGGCAGAGCGTGCGGACCCTCCCAGGTCGCTCCCTGATCCTCGGAGAACCAGACGAACACCGGCAGCAACTTCTCATCGACCAATTCCTCGGCACAGCGGTTGGCGATGGCCACCATGCGTCCGTCGCCGAGCAGCGACAGCCGCGGCGCACCCCAGCCGTTGCCGGCAGCGCTCAACGGATGCTTCGGGGTCCAGGTACGACCGCGGTCGTCGCTCTCGGTGAGCATCAGGCGGGAGTAGCGGCGGTCGGTATGGAAGGTGCCTTCCCAGAACACGCAGATCAGGCGGCCCGACGGTGCAAGCAGCAGGTCCGGCCACGCCTCGTAGATGCCGTCGTCGCGACTCACGGTGAATGTTGCAATAGGCTTCATCGGCGAATTCGGACGCCATCATGCCTCCTTTCCGCCACATTGCATAGCCGAGCCACATCGCCGGTCGTCGCCGGCCGCACCCAGCGCACCACTCCCGCCGGCATTTCACGTGCGCGCTGTCCATCGCTATGATGGCGGACAGCCATGATCTCCGACCACGCCCAACCATCGCTCCGCCGTGTCACAATCGCTCGTAACGACGGTCTCTACGAGGCATTTCCCGACATCTGCCTGTTGCCGAGCGGCAAGTTGCTGTGCATGTACCGGGAATCGGACGTCCACGTCGCCAGCACCACGCGCACCATCCTCACCGAGAGCGACGATCGCGGCCGCACGTGGACCAACTTCCGTACCTTCGACCGGCCGCGCACCTACGCCGAGCACCGCTCGGTGTGGAACTGCCCGCGCATCGGCCTGTTGCCCGACGGACGGGTGGTGGCCAACTTCGACGCGTTCGTGTTTCCCGACGACGCCGATTCCTGGAACTGGCCGCAGAGCCGCACCTGCAATCAGACCTTCCTCTGGTTCAGCGAGGACAACGGACGCACCTGGAGCGATCCACAGTTGACGGAGGTGCAGGGCATCTGCCCGGACAAGGTACGGGCCCTCGGCGACCGGCATTGGCTGATGGTCAGCTCACACTGGAGCCTTCGCTTCCCGGGCGCCTTTCGCGTGCACGCCGCGCACTCCTTCGACGGTGGCCGCACCTGGCCGCTCAGCGCGCTGGTGGCCGAGCAGGCGGGCCTGCAGCACGACGAGCCGGCCGTGGTCCGCCTGCCGGACGGACGCCTGCTGTGCGTCATGCGCGAGAACGTGCACACCACCCGCCCCTCCCACTACGTGCTGTCCGAGGATGAGGGACGCACGTGGTCTACGCCGCTCCCGACTCCGTTCTACGCCGATCGGCCGGCGGCCGCGCCGCTGCTCGGCGGCCGCCTGCTGGTGACCTACCGCAACGTGGAGCCGGCCCCCGACGAGCGCACGATGCGGAAAGGGCGCCATCCGGGCACCTGGGCTTGGCTCGGCAATATGGCGGGTCTGACCGGGGAGGGCGGTGAGTCACGCTTCCTGGAACTGGAGCACGATTCGTGCAACAGCCCGGGCGACTACGGCTACAGCGGCTGGGTGCAGTTCGACGACGGCGAGATCTTCTGCGTGTACCATCATCGCGACACCGCGCCGCACTCGTACATCCGCGGCTGCTGGTTCCGGGAGGATGACTTCACCGAGCGGCCGAGTAGCGGGTAATGCAGCACGGTTATTCGCGGAGCAATCGTCGCAGGAGGATGTCCTCGACGTTGCGCCTGCCGTCGATGACGTACAACTCTCGGTAGCGACCTATATTGTGCCGTTCCAACTCTGGAACTACGCGACCAACACGAGGTTGGGAGGCGAGTCTCTTGACCGGCTTATCGACCCGATCCACGAAACTGAGCGCGGCGCTCGGCGAATCCAGCCGCAACCAGTCGACGAACATCCCGGATGTCGCCGAGCGCTTATGTCCACTGCAAGTCCCCTTGGCACCAAAAAAGCGGCCACAAAAGGTCTGACAGGACAACACCGTCTCCGGCTAGGTCCTCATGACATGATGGGAACGGTGGGTAAGCGGTAACGGGCGCCGGCATTCGCGCTGCCACGGCCGCTACCAGGAAGGCTCAGCTCACCGTCACGCCGACCAGCGCCCCGGCTTCCACTACCGTCTGCCACACGTCGTCCTCGATCGGGATCCCGTCCCGGCGGCGCACTGCGCGGGTGCGCGCCTCCGGGTCGCCGGGGACCAGCACCTCGGCGAACCCGGGCGCCGGCGGCACCGCGCGGGTGCGCTGCGCGAACTCCGCCGACCGCGCCTCGAACCGGTCCAGGGGCTGAAACAGGTCGGCCTTGATCGCGATCATGGTGCCCCCTTCGTGACGCACGATCCCGCCACGGCGCTCGTCGGCGAAGGAGTCGGCGCCGGAGAAGATCCGGCCCAGGTACTCCACCATCAGCATGATGGCGTAGCCCTTGTGTCCGCCGAACGGCGCGTGACCGCCGCCGGCGAAGAAATCCCGCGGATCGTCGGTCGGGCTGCCGTGACGGTCGACGATGTAGCCGTGCGCAACCTTCTCCCCGCGACGTTGCGCATTGGCCACCTTGACCCCGGAAGTGGCCGAGGTGGCGAAGTCGAACATCAGCGGGTGGTCGGCCACGCCGGTGGGAAACGCCACCGCCAGCGGATTGGTGTGCAGCAGGTTCTCGGCGCCGCCGTAAGGCACCGCCGCCGGATCCGCCACGCCCTGGCCGGCGGCGAGCGCCATGCCGATCATGCCCCGCTCGGCGGCCAATTCCACGTAGTGCCCCAGACGGCCGATGTGATGTTTCTGCACCACGGAGGTCACCGCCATGCCCTGCTCCGCGGCCTTGGCGATGGCCACCTCCATGGCGTAGGCGCCAACCGGGTGACCGAAGCCCCAGTTGCCGCTGATCAGCGCACTGCCCGGCGTCTCCCGCAGGATCTCGGGATGCGCAGCGGGCACAATCGCACCCTCCTGAATCTCCTCCACGTAGCGGCACAGGTGCCATACGCCATGGGAGTCCACACCGCTCAGGTTGGCGCGTACCAGATGCGCAGCGACCGCGACGGCATTTTCCTGGTCGGCACCCGCCGCCAGCAACACGCTCCGCACCAGGGCGTACAGCTCTTCCTCAGGTTTGTAGATCATCTCGCTCCCGCTGACGCAATGGCAGCCGCTACCGTGCACCCTCGGCGTGGCTGGTCACCCATTCGACGAACTTACTGCGCATGGCCGGAGAAAAGGCGTGCCCGACCTCCTGATCCACGAAGTGCTCCGCCTGCCCGCCGCGGGAATTGATCAGCCGTACCGTCTCCGCGTTCGTGGCGGCCGGACAGTCGGTGTCGAGACCGCCGTCGATGAACAGGAGCGGCCGATCGGTGAAGCGGTCCGGATGCGACTGAGTCGCATGTTCCGCGCACCAGCCGTCGCACCAGGTGCCCTGCTGCGCCTGCCGGCACCATTCATCCGCCTGGAAGAAGCTGGAACGTCCGACCACCGACACCATCGAGACGTAGGCCTTGTTCTCGGCGAACACCATCTGCGCGATCAGCCCGCCCATCGAGGTGCCCGTTACCTGCGGCTGCCGGGAAGCGCTGTAGGGCAAGGCCATGACCGCCTGCAGCAACCCCGCAGCCTCCTGGCGGGTCCGGTCCATGGCCTGACACACGAATGCCCAGCCGTTGAAGTTGGCACGAAACCAGGCATCGGTCGCGCGTTCGCCGTGCTCGCAGCAGTCGGGCGCGACCACCACGAAGCCGGCCGACGCCAGTTGCACGAGAGACTGATCGGGGTTCTGGATCGTCCCCTTGCTGCCGGTCCAGCCATGGTAGTGCACCACCACGGGCGCCGCGCCATGGCGCGTGTCGCGCAGCACGATGCAGGGGATCTCCGCAATCTCTTGCCTCGCGATCTCGATCATCGCCTCGCAGACTGGCACAACCGCCGGTGACCGTCTACCTTTGCGGGATGCTGATCCGGCGCGCGCAACGCGAAGACCTCGAGGCGATATGCGAGGTCGACGCTCGCGCCTTCGGCACCGGGCCGTACGCCGCGGCCAGGGACCGCGGCGGGGACGCCGCCTGGCGCAGCGAGCGCCGCGCCGAGATCACGGCGTGGTACCGCGACCACTTCGGTGAGACCTTCGTCGCCATCGTCGATCGGCGCATCGTCGGGCTGGCCGGCTACCGGCCGGTCGGGGGCACGACCGGGGTGATCCACAACAACGCCGTGGATCCCGACTATCAAGGGCGCGGCATCAGCACGCGGCTGGTGCGGCGGGTGATCGAGGAGCTGAAGGCGCTGGGGGTGGCGCGAATCGAGGTCGCCACCGCCCACGTCCCGGCCGCCCTCCACCTGTACCAGAAGGTGGGGTTCGCCATCCGCGACCGGCGCGGCGCCCTGCACATCCTGGACCAGGAGGTCTGAGCACGAGACTGTCTCCCGCGCCGCCAAGCCGCACCATTTCACTACGCCGGCGAAGCCCGCTAAGCCGCTAAGCCGTTTTCGCCTTGACACCCGTCCGCCTCTGCACTAGGCTTGCGACGTTGCGAACTGGGCGCAGCCAATAGATGGCAGTTCTCCCTTGAGTACGCAGACCGCATCCACAGCCACGTCGAACACGTCGAACACGTCGAACACGTCGACGAATTTCGGCAGGTTGGCGGATATTCGCAAGCGCGTACGGCGCCACCGGCAGCTCTACCTGGTGGTGTTGTTCCCGCTGGTATTCGTGGTGGTGTTCCGCTACCTGCCGATGTACGGCCTGCAACTTGCGTTCAAGGACTACATGATTCTGGACGGGATCTGGGGCAGCCCGTGGATCGGATTCCGCCACTTCGAACTGTTCTTCAAGTCCTACCACTTCAACCGCCTGCTGTCGAACACCATCGGCCTCAGCGTGTACAGCATTGTGGCTGGTCTGCTGCCACCGATTCTGGTCGCCATTGCCCTCAACGAAACCCGCAGCGCCTCGTTCAAGAAGAGCGTTCAGCTTGCGGTCTACGCGCCCTACTTCCTGTCCACCGTGATCGTCACCAGCATGCTCATCCAGATCCTTTCGATCAGCGGCATGGTGAATCAGTTCATCCAGCTTTTCGGGCTGGAACCGATACAGTTTCTCGGCGAACCGCGCTCCTTCAAGTCGATCTACGTATGGTCCGGAGTGTGGCAGTACTCCGGTTACGGAGCGGTGATCTATCTGGCTGCCCTGGCGGGAATAAATCCTGAGCTGTACGAGTCCGCCCGCGTCGACGGGGTCTCCAAGTGGCAGCAGATCCGCTACATCGATATCCCCGGTATCATGCCGGTGGCGATCATCCTGCTGATCCTCGAAACCGGGCGGGTGTTCGACGTCGGTTTCGAGAAAGTGTTGCTGCTGC
>JAKZWC010000393.1:0-2608 GCA_047515735.1 Spirochaetales bacterium
CTGGCCCGCCGTCCGATCTGACGCCGGTCGGTGGGCTGCTGCCCGGCACTTCGCCGCGATGGGCGAGGGACCGCGAATCTGCGTATGCTGATCTGGCGATGAGTAGCCATCTGTTGTCCGACGCCGCGATCCGTCAGTTCATCGTCGACGGGTACGTGCAGGTACAGACCGCCCTCCCCGAGGCGGTACACCGCACCATCTTCGAAAAGACCGACGCCATCTTCTCCAAGATCAAGAGCCCGGAGGTGGAGTGGGCGTACAATCCGCTGAACAACGTGCTGCCGGTGGTCCCGGAGCTGCAGCAGATCATGGATGCGCCGCAGGTGCGCGGCGCGCTGACCAGCCTGCTGGGCCGGAACTACGTGATGCTGCCGCATCGGCACTGTCATCCCAACTTCGCCAAGCCCGCGGCCGACTCCGCCGCGGACGGGCGCAAGCTGATCATGGGGATACACAAGGATGGGCACGCCGGCGGCCAGAAGCCGCGCCACCGGGTGCCGCGCTGGGCGATCCTGTTCTACTACCCGCAGGAGTGTCCCGACGAGCAGGGACCGACGGTGATCGTGCCGCGCTCCCACTTTCAGCACAATCTCGCGCGGCAGGGCGACAGCGATCCGCTGCTGTCGCTGACGCCGCGCGGCGACGGTGCCTACGGGCTGCCGGACCACTACATCCACCGCACCATGCTGCCGCTGGCCTGCGGTCTCGGCGCGGTGTCCATCATGCATTTCGACGTCGGCCACTCGGTGATCGAGAACCTCGCGCAGCAGCACCGCTACGGGCAGAAGTTCGTGTTCATGCGCACCGAGGAGCCGGAGGCGCCCACCTGGGACCATCAGGCGGAGCACTGGCAGCAGCCCGACGTCTCGGCGATTCCCGATCACGAGATACTGTGGACCTACATCTGGAACTGGATGCGGGGAGCCGGCGATCGCTTTCAGCGCGGTGCGGGAGCACGACTGCAGCGCCGCACCGCCGCCGAGCTGGTCTGCTTGCTGGAGGCGCCGGAGGTGGCACGGCGGCTGCAGGCGGCCAACGAGCTGGGATTTCTGCGCAGCGACGCGGCGGATACCGAGGGGACGGTTGCGGCGCTGGTGCGGGCGCTACGCGACGAGTACGAACCGGTACGGCTCAACGCCGCCTACGCGCTCGGCGCCATCGGCGCACCGGCGCAGGCACCGCTGCTGGAACTGCTCAACACTGACGCCCCGTTCTTCGACTTCGACCCGGTGACCCATGTCTCGATCGCCGCCCATGCCCTCGGTGCCGTGGGCGCACCGGCGGTGGCGCCGCTTGCCGAACGGCTTGCCGCCGACCGCGAGCACACCCGCTGCTGGGCGGCCTATGCCCTCGGCGAAATCGGGCTCCCCGCTGCCGGCGCGCTGCCGCGGCTGCTCGCTGCGGCCGGCGACGCGTCCCCCAACGTGCGCCGCCATGCGCTGTCGGCGATCGGCATCATCGCCACGCCCGCCGATGGGGTCGAGGAGGCCTTGATCGAGCGACTGGAGTGCGAGCCGGAGAGCGAACTGCGCCAGTACGTGCTGCAAGCGCTGTTCCGGATCGGACCGAGCAGCGGTGCCGGGGTTCCGGCGCTGTCGGCGGCCCTGGCCGATGACGACGGCTACGTCGGCGCCTACGCCGCGGAGCAGCTCTACCGCACCGGCACGCCCGCGGCGTTCGCGGCGCTGGTCCCCTACCTGCGCGGCCAGCGCTGGTTCCCGCATGAGCCGCTCAGCGAGCAGCGCATCACCGAGCAGCGGCAACGCCGCCGGGCGGAATCCCTCGCAAAACGCCGGCGGGCTCCCGAGCTGTCGGTGACCGTGGGCGCCGGCTGACCGCGGCCGCGGCGCTCGGGGGCGCCGCCTGCGCCGTCTGAGCCGCCTCGCAGCGGTCGTCAGGACCGGTAAGGACTATCCAATGCAGAGCACGGAACGAATCGGACAGCGGGTCTCCCGCCTGTTCGGGAGCACGTTGCGCCACACCCCCGCCGAAGCCGATCTGAAGTCGCACGCCCTCCTGCTGCGCGCGGGCTACGTGCGCCAGGTGGCGGCCGGCATCTTCTCCCTGCTGCCGCTCGGCTGGCGCGCATTGCGCAAGATCGAGCAGATCCTGCGCGAGGAGATGGACCGGATCGGCGGCCAGGAGCTGTCGCTGCCGGTGGTCCACCCCGCCGACCTGTGGCAGGCCACCGGGCGTTGGCACGACATCGACGCCACCCTGGTGCGCTTTCGCGACCGCCGCGAGCGCGACCTGGTGCTGGCCATGACCCACGAGGAGGCGGTGGCGTTCCACGCCGCCTCGGAAATCACCTCCTACCGCCAGCTCCCCGCCCTGGTGTACCAGGTGCAGACCAAGTTCCGCGACGAGCTGCGCCCGCGCGGCGGACTGATCCGGGTGCGCGAGTTCCGGATGAAGGACTCTTACTCGCTGGACCGCGATCAGGCCGGGCTGGAGCGTCAGTACCGCGCCCACTACGAGGCGTACGAACGGATCGGCCGGCGCGTCGGAGTGCCGCTGACCGCGGTGCGCAGCGACACCGGCATGATGGGGGGAGCGGTCGCCCATGAGTTCATGTACCTGACTCCCGGCGGCGAGGACAGTCTGGCGC
>JAKZWC010000394.1:0-4028 GCA_047515735.1 Spirochaetales bacterium
CCCTGGAGGCGGCGCTGGAGCAGGTGCCGCCGGCCGCGGAGGGAGACGCGGCAAGCAGCGCGCAGCGGCGCGCGGATGCGTTGGGGCTGGTGGCCGAGAGCGCGCTGGCCGGCGGGCTCGATCCCGGCAGCCCCGGCGACCGCTTCCAGGTGACCGTGCATGTCGAAGCGGAGACCCTTGGCTCCCGCGAGACCGCCAGCGCCGCCGCGGACACTTCCGCGGAAACGCGCGCGATCGACCCACCGGCCTCGGAACCTGCGGCACCGGCGACGGACGCCGCTGCGGGCCAGGCGCCCATCGAGCCCGCGGTCGGTCTCCACCTCCCCGCGGCACCCGGCCCCGACGTCGGGCAGGCGGTGATCGAGCAGGCAGGGGGCATCCACGTGGGCAAGGAAGCGGCGCGCCGCGTCGCCTGCGATGCCGGCCTCGTGGTGCTGCGCCACGCCCCCGACGGCGGCGTGCTCGACGTGGGACGCCGGACCCGCACCGTCCCTACCGCGCTGCGCCGTGCCGTCGAGGGCCGGGATCGCAACCAGTGCCAGTTTTCCGGCTGCAGCTCCCGCCACTGCGACGCCCATCACGTGGTGCATTGGGCCGACGGCGGGGCGACCCGGCTCCAGAATCTCGTTCTCCTGTGTCGCTTTCACCACCGCGCGGTGCATGAGGAGGGCTTTCAGGTGGTCGCCGGCGCCGCAGGGCGGTTCCAGTTCCTGCGCCCGGATGGCAAGCCGCTGCCGGCGGTCCCACCGGCGCTGCATTGGCGGGGCGCCGGAGCGCCGCTGGCGCCGACCGTGGCACGTCTGTCCGCGGCCGGGATCACCATCGGTCCGCATACCGCTACCCCCGAGTGGTATGGCGAATCGCTGAACGTGGCGGCGGCGCTCGACGTGTTGTGGCAACCGCGGGATCGGAGACCTCGGGTTGCCGCGGCGCGCGGCGCTCCCTGAGGACCCGCGGCCCGAGTGGTTGGGACTGGACAATTACATTCGCCTGTTCACCGACGACCCGGCCGTGCAGGCGCAGCGGGGATGGGCAGCCCGCCCGCGATGGAAACTGTTCCAGGACTTCCAGGGCCCATCAGCATGGGATCGCCCTGCCGCGGCGAGCGCCAAGTGGCGCTGTTCCTGGCCTCGGCAGCGCCCGGTGGCCCGCTGGGGGCGCTATACGTCCAGGTAGATCCAGCCGTCGCGGACCGCCGCCGGGTAGAGCTTGAGCCGTTGCTTGACGGGGAGCACCGCGCGGCCGGTGTCGAGAAAGAACTCCCAGTGGTGCCACGGGCAGCGCAGCACCTTGCGCGAGCCGTCGACCCGCAACGGCTCGCCGGGTGTGGTGATCGGTGCGAAGCTCTCGATGCGCCCGCGGCAGATCGGCGCGCCCTTGTGAGGGCAGTAGTCGAGCACCGCCCGCACCGCGGCGCCACTGCGGTAGAGGCCGATCGACTTGCCCCGTACTTCGACCAGCGCCGGGGCTCCGTCCGTGGCGAGCCGATCCTCGCGCAGCACCCGGTGCCAGCTCATGCCGAGGCGTCCAGGGCGAACAGCTCCATCGCGTTGCGCCAGTAGATGCGCTCCAGCACCTCCGGCCCCAACTGCTGCGGCAGGCAGCCCGGTTCGTCGGCGTCGAAGTGAGGGTAGTCGCGCGCGAACAGCAGGGTGCGGGCGGCATCGACCATCTCGTAGATCTGCACCAACTGCCGCGCCCTCGGCGGTTCCTCGATCGGCTGGGTGGTCAGGCGCACGTGGTCGCGGACGTACGCGCTGGGCAGCCGGCGCAGGAACGGCGCCTCGTGGCGCAGCGCCTGGTACTCCTTGTCCATGCGCCACATCACGTGCGGCAGCCAGGACACGCCGCCCTCCACCAGGATCACGCGCAGGCCGGGGAAGCGCTCGAACACCCCCTCCAGCACCAGGCTGACCAGGTCGGACATGTAGAACTGCGGCAGGCAGGTGTGCGATTGCAGGTAGTTGGTGGCCATGCCCGTGGGCAGCGAGGCGGCGTTGGCGATCACCGAGGTGGTCGACGGGTGAATGTGCAGCGGCAGCCCGGCGCGCTCGGCGGCGGCGAACAGCGGCCAGTAGAAGCGCTGGCCGAGCGGAATGCGGTGCGCGGTGGCGAACACTCCGGCCGCCACGACGCGCGGGTGGGCGCCGAGCCGCTCCACCTCCGCGGCCGCCTGCTGTGGGTCCTGCAGCGCCACGCACGCGGTCATCAGGAAACGGTCGTCGGCAGGCAGCCAGTAGGCGAGCGCCGCGTCGTTGGTGGCGCGGCACACCGCGGCGGCGTAGTCTGGGTCCGGGATGCCGGCCACCGCCCCCGAGTTGTGCGACAGCACCGCGCGCGCGATGCCGCGCCGGTCCAGGTGGTCTTCGGCGGTCCAGGCCGGATCGGAGCCGCCGCGCCGGCCGTCCGGCGCGGTCGCGTCGGCGCGCGAGCCGCCGTCCTCCCAGCGGATGCCGGGGAACAGCTTGCGGAAGCCGAAGCGCGCCACCTCGCTGCGGTAGGGCTCATCGAGGTAGTCGAGCACCACTTCCATGGGACTGGAGCTGTGTATGTCGCAGTCGAATATCATCCGCTGTCCCAACACGGCCGGGACGCGGCACGGTGCGAAGCGCGGTACGCCCGCACCGTGCCGCGCGGCGCGCGTCCTACAGGCCGCGCTCGCGCTGGTAGATCACCGTCGCCTGCTCCTGCCAACTGGCGCCGCCCTCCCGCAGCCAGCGGTCGACGAAGCGCTGGTACTCCGCCTCCAGGTCGCCCTCGGTCGCGATCAGGGTCGCCAGCGCCTCGTACTCGATGTCCTGCAGCGTCGTGCCCAGGTCGCGCTGGATCGGCGGGGTGGCGAAGATGAAGGCGTCCTCGATGGTGTTGTCGAGGCCCATTTGCAATGCCGCCCGCGTCTGCGGGTTCATCGTCAGGGTCTCCGAGTCGCCGTTCTGGCGGCGGTGCAGCCCCCAGTAGACCTGCTCCTGCCCGCTCAACAGCGCGCCGTAGATCGCCCAGGCGCGAAACGCGGCGCAGGTCTCCCGGTCCGGCAGCTCGAGCTGCGCTCCGCGCTGCAGCCAGCCGCGCCAACTGCGCGCCGTGGCCGCCACCACCGCGTCGAACTCGGGGTCGGTGAGCGTGGCGCGCTGCGCCGGCGCCAGCGGCCGACGCGCCAGCCGCAGCTCGACGCTGGCGCTGCCCCCGGCCGGAACCGCCAGCGCGCCCGCCAGCGTGTGGCCGCGCCACTCTGCCGCGGCGGCGAACGCTGCGTCGCAGGCAGCGATCAGGCCGCCGTTCTCCCACTCCACGAAACGGCCGTCGCGCACCAGCGCGTGGTCGCCGAAACGGGCGTCCGCGTCGGCACGCGCCTCAGGCAGCGTCAGGCCGCGCTCGAAGCGGAAGCCGACGTGGGCGGTGGCAGCGGCGGCGTGCGCATTGCGCACCTCCAGGCGGGCCAGCGCCAACAACGCGCGGTCGGGCGACAACTCCTCGCTGTAGCCGACCACGGTCTGCCGCACCACCAGATCGGCGTAACGCAGGGTGGTCACCACCACCGGCAGGAAGCCGCCGAGCAGCTCGTGGGTCGGCTCCGCCGCCAGCTCGCGCCACGGCGTCCGCTCCGCCCCGAGCGTCATCCGCACCTGGGCGACGCCGACGCTGACCAGGGTCCCGTCCCAGCACACGTGGATGCGGTCGCGGTGATGGGCGACGCCGACGATGGTAGAGTGGTGACGGAGGGGTGGGAACGCCGCCGCCACGGCGGCCGCGCCCGGTTCCTCTCCGGCGGCCGCCGCCTGCTCGAGCGCCGCGACCCGTTGCCGGGTAGGCGGGTCGAGAGACTGTATCAGCCGGTTCGTCATTGCCGCACACATGGTACTTGCCGGGGCTGCGGGCGCTGTGGCTCGCGGTCCCTACCGTATCACACCGATGCAGCGCGGCGCAGCTTCCGCTCCGTCGGTGCCGTCGGTGCGTCGCTGCTGCAGATCAACTGCCGCTGCCACCGATCGGCAGCTCCACCACCAGGTAGGCGCCGTCCCGTGCTACCG
>JAKZWC010000395.1:0-9837 GCA_047515735.1 Spirochaetales bacterium
AAGGATCTGGCGGATGAATTGGATGACCTTACGAAAGATGATCGTGAAGCACTCAAGGATACGATAGTCTATCTTTCGGGCCTTGCAGCTCCTTCAGTATGTTTTGCACGCGTGGGTCGAAGACTTCCTTGAGCCTGGGAAGCAGGTCGAGCATCCAGGCTCTGGTTTCCTCCAGCTTCTCCGGTGGATCATCTATGGAGCCGTTTCTTCTTATGTTTATGCTGGAGAAGTTATGTGCGTCGGGAAAGAGACGGTCGGTCCTGTCGAAGTTCTGGGTTGCCTTGTCGGCAAAGCCAGCCTCACACAGTTTATCGATGATTGTTTGGAAGAAGGCATGGAACTGCTGTTTGCGCGGATCCACCGCCCCCGGTGGCAGTGTGATGTCCTTGTTCCAGGCGTCTGGGGTCACCACTGGGCAGAGACGAGGTTCCCAGCGCGTTACCGGTGTTCAACACCATTACCTTGACGCCGTAGAACCTGAGCCCTTCGCGCGTCCATTTGTTGAGCCGGTGCAGGGCCTCGGCGTGCTCGTAGAGAAACTCGGGCGCGACCCATACGGCGATACGCACGCAGATCGCCGCCAGCAGTTCTTCTTGCCGGTCTTTCTTGACCACCACGTACTCGTGAGGCCAAGTTTCCTGGTAGGTAACCGCCTCGTGCCAAGGGGCTCGGTGTACCAACTCCATAATACTTCCAGGAGTGTAAGACTCTAACGTAGGTGCCTCCTTCTACTTTTCTTACAGCTCAATTATATACCAAAGGCAGACCCTGTTTCATGGTTCAATCCGTATCCTCTGGGACCAGGTCTTCGACAACCGGCCCGAAGCCGTCGGCTTCACGAGCAAGCTCAGTCAGAACGAGCCGTAGCCGTCGCCATAGCGGCCCGGCACGGTGATCGTCTTAACAAAGGTTGCGGTAAGCTTGTGGGGACGCTTCATGTTAAAATCGAACCCTGAAATCTGGTTACCACTTTTTCGTTATCATCCTCAGTGTAACCTTTTTTGTGATATTCTCCGAGGTTCTATGATACGTCAAGAGACTGGGGAACCGTGCTAAGGTATTCTTGTCAAGCAATTTATTGGCGCACAGTGAAACGTGTTGACACTTAGATATATTGGACCTATCCTTCATCAGGCTGCGTTCCCGCGCGGTCCTGCGCATCCCGGTACAGCAAGGAGGTCTTCCGCACCGTTGTGATCGTCTCTCACGAGACCCTGCGCCAGCTCATGGCCGAGGGCGCGGTAGTGGTCGAGCCGCTGGAACCGGATCAGCCGCAGCCCGCCTCCATCGACCTTACGCTGGGCGATCATTTCCTCAAGGTGGACGAGAACTCCGTCGACCGCATCACGCTGGATACGGAGTTGCGCTACGTCGAGTTGCGCACCGAGGAAATCGTGATCCCCCCGCACTCGTTCCTGCTCGCGGTTACCCGCGAGCGGATCAAGCTGCCCCACAACATCACGGCGTTCGTCGAGGGGCGCAGCTCCATCGGCCGCCTCGGGTTGTTCATCCAGAATGCCGGCTGGGTGGATCCCGGCTTCGACGGCACCCTCACGCTGGAGCTGTTCAACGCCAATCGCCTGCCCATCCGGCTGCGCTCCGGGCGGCGCATCTGTCAGATCGTGTTCGCGCAGCTGGACCGCAGCACCGACCGCCCCTACCGCGGCAAGTACCAGCACCAGTCGGGCGCGGTCGGCAGCCGAATCCACCTGGACCGCCGGACACCGGACACCGTCTGAGCTGAACGCCGGGGAGCTAAGCTCGCTGGTCCATGGGAAAGTAGGGACGTTCCCGGGCACCGGTGTAGATCTGGCGCGGGCGCGCGATCTTGGTATCCGGATCGTGGATCATCTCCATCCAGTGGGCGATCCAGCCCGGCAGGCGCCCGATGGTGAACAGCGTGGTGAACATGTTCACCGGCACGCCCAGCGCCTGCAGGATGATGCCGGAGTAGAAGTCGACGTTGGGGTACAGCTTGCGGGCGATGAAGTACTCGTCCCGGAGGGCAATCTCCTCGAGCTGGACCGCCAGGTCGAGCAGCGGGTTGGAGACGTTGAGCCGTTCCAGCACCTCGAAGCAGGCACGCTTGATGATGCGCGCACGGGGGTCGAAGTTCTTGTAGACCCGGTGGCCGAAGCCCATCAGGCGGGTGCCGGCGCGCTTGTTCTTGACCTTTTCCAGGAACTGCCGGCCGTCGTCGCCGGTGGCCTGAATCTGTTCCAGCATCTCCACTACGGCCTGATTGGCGCCGCCGTGCAGCGGCCCCCACAGGGCGTGCACGCCGGCGGAGATGGCCGAGAACAGGTTCGCCTGGGAGCTGCCCACCATGCGCACGGTGCTGGCCGAGCAGTTCTGCTCATGGTCGGCGTGGAGCAGGAAGATCAGGTCCATGGTGTGCGCCACCAACGGATCGACCTCATACTCCTCGGCCGGGGTGGCGAACATCATCTGCAGAAAGTTGGAGGCGTAATCCAGCCTGTTCAGCGGCGACATGAACGGCTGCCCCATGGAGTGCTTGTAGGAGTAGGCGACGATGGTGGGCACCTTGGCGATCAGCCGATGGATGGCGATCTCCATTTCGCGATCGTTGGTCACCTGCATCGAGTCGGGATAGAAGGTGGACAGCGCCCCGACCACGGCACCGGTAATGGCCATCGGATGGGCCTGGTTGGGGAACCCGGCGTAGAACCGCTTCACGTCTTCGTGAACCATGGTGTGGTAGGTGATGTGGTCGGTGAAGGTGTCGAGCTGCTCGCGGTTCGGCAGCTCGCCTTCCATCAGCAACCACGCCGCCTCGAGAAACGAGCTGTGCTCGGCAAGCTGCTCGATGGGGACCCCGCGGTAGCGCAGAATGCCGCGCTCGCCGTCGATGAAGGTGATGCTGCTGCGACACGACCCGGTGTTGCCGTATCCGGGATCGATGGTGATTACCCCCGCCTGACTGCGCAGCCGCGAGATGTCCACCGCAACCTCGCCCTCGCTGCCACGCACCACCGGCAACTCGTATTCGGACCCCGCGATGGTGATCCGCGCCGCTTCCGTTTCGCTCATGAATAGACTTCCCAAGTATAGGGCGCCGGTCCTCACCGAGCAAGGGAAGGCGCTACGCTATCCGGGCAGGCGCAGGGTGAACGTGCTGCCACGCTGTAACACGCTGCGTACGCTCACATCGCCGTCGTGCGCCTGGGCGATGTGCTTGACGATGGCCAGACCGAGGCCGGTGCCGCCTTGTTTGCGGCTGCGCGCCCGGTCCACCCGGTAGAAGCGCTCGAAGATGCGCTGCTGGTGTTCCGGCGCGATGCCGATGCCGGTGTCGGTCACCTCTAGCAGCACGTCGCTCGCGTTGCGCCCTGCTCGCACTACGACCCGCGCATCGCGGCCGCTGTGCTTGATGGCATTGTCGAGCAGGTTGATGAGCGCCTGCTCCACGAGTTGCGCGTTCATGCGGCAGGTAAGGTCGGGATCGCATTCCGCCTGCAGTGCCACCCCGCCCGCCGCCGCGGCCTGACCGCACGACAGCACCGCAGCGGATATCACCGGAGCCAGCGCCGTGTCGCTGAAGGCAATGCTGCGGCGTTCCTCGCCGAGCTCGATGTTCGCCAGACTCATCAGATCATCAATGATCGCCTCCAGGCGGCTCGAGTGCTTGACAACGATCTCCAGGAAGTGCCGCGCCTTCGCGCCGTTGTACATCTCGCTGTCCAGCAGGGTCTCCACGAATCCGCTGATCGACGTGATGGGTGTACGCAGCTCATGGGAGACGTTGGCCACGAAATCGCTCCCCATCTGCTCCAGGTGGCGCAGCCGCGTCACGTCGTGCAGCACCACCAGCGCGCCGCGCTCGCCGTCAGCACTGGTGAACGGCTGACTCAGGGCCTGCAGCCAGCGCATTTCACGGCCGGGAATCTTCACGTCGGCCTCGGCGCGCTCGCCCTGGTACAGGGCCGGCTCCGCCACCGCGGCCACGCCGTGCTGCTGCAGGTACTCCGCGGTGGGGGCAGCTCCCAGCATGGCCGCTCCCGTGCCGTTGATCTCCAGCAGAGTACCGTCGTGGCCGAACACCAGCACCCCCTGCGGCAGTCCGCCGATCACCGCGCTCAGTCGCTGATTGGCGTGCTCCAGACGGCTCAACCGTGCCCGTGCAGCCGCCGCAACCGCTTCCAGCGACGCGTCCGGCTGACCGCTATCCCCGGCCACCTCCGCCAGGATCCGGGCGCTACGCGCGGCCGGTTGCGTGTAGCAGCGCCAGACCGCCAGCAGCGCCGCGCCGGCGGCGGCGGCCAGCAGCACGGCGCCAGCCACGATGACCGGCGGGCGGGCGCCACTGCCCGCGGCCAGACCGGTCGCCACTCCCGACGCAGCGACCGCCGCAACGCTGCCCGCAACCAGCGCCATCCGCAGTCCGCCGCCCGCGCTCCCGGACCGCTCGCGGTGTTCGTCACGCGCGCCGCGGACGTGGGCCGCGGGGACCGGTTCCCGGACGCCTGTCGGTCGCTCCACGAGTACTACTGCGTGGGGTCGTGAAAGCGATAGCCGACGCCGCGCACGGTCTCGATGAGCCGATTGCCGGCGCCCAGCTTCTTGCGCACCCCGGCGATGAGTACGTCGATGGAACGGTCGGTTACCGGGTAATCGGGGCCGTGGACGGCTGCCACGAGCTGGTTGCGGGTGAACACCCAGCCGGGATGGATGGCGAGAAAGCGCACCACCGCGAACTCGGCGGCGGTGAGGCGCACCGGCTGCCCGGCAAACTTCACTTCGCGCTTGCCGGGATGGATGCTCAGCTCGCCGATGGTAAGCGGGGCCTGCTCGTCATGCACCTCGACGCCATGGCGGCGCAACACGGCCTTGAGCCGGGCGATCAGCACCCGCGGGCTGAACGGTTTGGTGATGTAGTCCTCGGCGCCCTGTTCCAGACCGGCCACGATGTCCGCCTCCTCCCCCTTGGCGGAGACCATGATGATCGGCACGCCACGGGTCATGACACTGGACTTCAGCACCCGGCACAGCGCCAGACCGTCGATACCGGGCAGCATGATATCCACCATGATCAGCGCCGGTGAGACCTGGTCCACCACCCGCAGGGCCTCCTCGGCGGTGGCGGCGGCCAGGGTGACGAAGCCCTCCTTCTCGCAGTTGAAGCGGATCAGCTCCATGATGTCGGCATCGTCCTCGACCACGAGGATGCGGTTGCTCGCGGGTGCCGCCATCCGTCTACCCCGAGCCGGCGTCCGTGTTCGGCGTTACCGGCGCGTGCGTGGCCGCCAGCCGCGACCCCTTCCAATCGGTGCGCACCCCGACGATCGCCAGGACCGTGATGTAGGCGTAGAACCCCATGAACAACAGGGTATAGGGAACTACACTCGCCAGGGCGCGCAGCCGGTGCCGGCGATACAGCAGCGCGACCAGGGTAGCCAGCGTGCCGATGCTCAGCAGCGAGGTCAACGGCAGCACGGCCAGCCACGGCGCCAGCACCGCCCACGGCGCCGCCGCCACGCTGAGAATCAGGAACAGCGTCACGTAGCGGTAGCCCCAGGCCGCGGCGCGGTCGCTGCTGAAGAACGCGCCGCCGTTCCAGCGCACGTGCTGGTTGATGAACGCGGGCCAGCTCGGTTGCGGCTCGGTGGCGATCTGGGTGGCCGGCAAGGTGGCGGCACGCACGCCCCAGCCGCACCGGCTCGCCGCGCCGATCAGTGCCGCATCCTCGGTCAGGGTGTAGCCCAGCGAGCGAAACCCGCCGATGCGGGCCAGCACCGGGGAGCGCAGCGCCAGATTGTTGCCGAAGCACCCCGTGGGCGTGCCCAGACCCGCGCTGCCGGTGGAATACTGGTGCACCAGAGGCTGCTCGAACCCCTGGTAACGCTCCAGAAAGCCGCCCCGCTCGGGAGCCGCGGAGCCCACCGCCACCTGGCCGAACACCACGCCGACGCTGCGGTCCGGGTCACGGGCGAAGTATGCCGCCAGGCGCTCCACCCAGGTAGGCGGCACCATGCAATCGGCGTCGGTGAAGAACAACAACTCGCCGCCGGACGCCGCTACCCCCAAGTCCAGCGCCTGCTGCTTGCCGGTGCAGTCCACCGGGGCGCGCCGGTTGCGCACCACGCGCACGGGATAAGGCGCGGCGGCCCGATGCTGCTCCATGATCGCTGCCGTGGCGTCGCTGGAACGGTCGTCCACCAGCACCAGCTCGAAGGCGGTGGTGCTCTGCGCGGCGAGGGAGTCCAGCAGGCGCGGCAACGCCTCCTGCTCGTTCATGGCCGCAACCACCACCGACACCGAGGGGTGCGCGGAGGAGGGACCCGATCCAGGCTGAACGGAACGCCGGTCGAGGCGGCGGGCGCGCAACACCCCCACCGCGAGCGCGCCGTGGGTGAGCAGCATCGAGGCGCAGAGCGCCAGCACCGCCCACTGCAGCGCGCCGCCCGGGCTCATGGCAGCGCGCGCTCCAATGACCGGTTGAGGCGCCCGGCGAACGCCACCGGATCGGCGAGCTGGGCGCCCTCTATGAGCAGCGCCTGTTCCAGCAGCAGGCGGCTGGCATCTTCCAGCAGCCCGTCCTCGGCGCCGTCCGCCAGCGCTTCCAGCTTGGCCACGATGGGGTGCTCCGGATTGATCTCCAGGACCGGCCGAAACTGCTCCGCCTCCTGGCCCAGGGCCCGCAACACGTGTTGCATCGATACCGTGGGATCGCTCTCGTCGGCGACGATGCAGCTCGGCGAGTCGCTCAGCCGGGCGCTCGCCTTCACCTCCTTCACCTGGTCGCCGAGCACCTCCTTGATGCGTTTGAGCAGCGGATCGATCTGCCTGGCGCGTTCGTTGGAAACGTCTGTCTTGAAGTCGTCGGCGGTATCGCTGCGGTTGACCGACTTCAGCTCGTGTTCCTGGTACTTGCCGATGGTGGGGATCACGAAGGCGTCGATCTCGTCGTCCATCAGCAACACCTCGAGGTCCTGCTTGCGGTACATCTCCAGCAGCGGCGAGTGGCGCAGGTTGGCGCCGCGCTCGCCGGTGATGTAGTAGATCGCCTTCTGCTCCGGCTGCATCCGGCCCACGTATTCCTTCAGGCTGGTCAGGCCGTCTTGGGCGGTGGTGCGGAAGCGCACCAGCTCCAGCAGCGTCTCGCGGTTGGCGAAGTCCTGGTACAGCCCCTCCTTGAGGGGCCGCCCGAACTCGGTGACGAAGGTGGTGTACAGCTCGGGGTTGTTGGTCAGGTCCTGGAACTCGCTCAGCAGCTTCTTGACCGAGGCGTTGCGGATGCTGGTGAGCAGCCGGTTCTGCTGCAGCAGCTCGCGGCTCACGTTCAGGGGCAGGTCCTCGGAGTCGATCACGCCGCGCACGAAGCGCAGCCAGGTGGGCAGCAGCTCCTTGGCGTCGTCGGTGATGAACACCCGCTTGACGTACAGCTTCACCCCCGGGCGGTAGTCGGCGTAGTACAGGTCGGGCGGCGCCTTCTTGGGCACGAAGAACAGGGTGGTGTACTCCTGGGTGCCCTCGGCGTGGGTGTGCACGTAGTGCAGCGGGTCCTCGTCGTCATGCGCCAGGGAGCGGTAGAACTCGAAGTAGTCGCTGTCGCTCAGCTCCGACTTGGGCTGCTTCCAGAGCGCGGAGGCGGCGTTGATCTGCTCGCTGCGCGGCTCCGTCTTGTTGTCTTCGGTCTCCGTGTAGTGGAGGTGGATCGGGTAGGGGATGTGGTTGGAGTACTTCTTGACCAGGGAGTCGATCTGCCAGCGCGAGGCGAACTCCGCGCCCCCTTCGTTGAGCTGCAGGGTGACCGTGGTGCCGGCGCCGGCGCGCTCCGCGGGGGCAATCTCGAACGAACCGCGGCCGTTGCTCACCCAGCGGTGCGCCTGATCCTCGCCGGCGCGCAGGCTGAGCACCTCGACCCGGTCGGCCGCCATGAAGCTGGAGTAGAATCCCACTCCGAACTGGCCGATCAGGTTGCTGTCGCCGGGAGCGCCCTCCTTGGCGTTCTGCTGTATCGCGTCGAGGAACCGCTTGGTACCGGAGCGGGCGATGGTGCCCAGATTGTCGCGCAGTTCTTCGGCGCCCATGCCGATGCCGCTGTCGGTAACGGTCAGCGTCTTCGGATCGCTCTCGCTGTTGAAGGAAATGTCGATGCGCGGCGTGAACGGCACGCCCTTGAAGTCGGCGTCGGTCAGGGTCTGGTAGCGCAGCCTGTCCAGCGCGTCGGAGGCGTTGGAGACCAGCTCGCGCAGGAAGATCTCCTGGTGCGAATACAGCGAGTGGATGATGAGGTCCAGCAGTTGGCTGACCTCGGTCTTGAAACGGTGCTTTGCCATCTACTTACGTCTCGTCCTTGCTGAGTGTGAACTGTCGGCTACGCGCCGCCGTGCCGCCGTCAGTCGCGACCGTAGCCGAAGCCCATGGCGGCGTGCACCAGCTCCATCGTGGCGCGCGCCTCGCGGCGCATGCGCTCGTTGCCGGCGTGCAGGATTTCGTCCACGGTATGCGGTTTCGCTTCCAGGGCCGCGCGTCGCTCCCGGATCGGCTCCAGGAAGGCGTTGAGCGCGCGCGCCAGCTTGCGCTTCACCTCCACGTCGCCCACCTTGCCGCCGAGGTAGCGGCTCTTGAGATCCTCCACCTCGGCGTGGTCGGGGTTGAATGCGTCGTGATAGATGAACACGGGGTTGCCCTCCACCCGGCCGGGAATGTCCGCCCGCACCCGGTTGGGGTCGGTGTACATGCCGCGCACCTTGCGCTCCACGGTGGCGGTGTCGTCGCCCAGGTAGATGGTGTTGTCCAGGCTCTTGCTCATCTTGGCCTGGCCGTCGGTGCCGACCAGGGTAGGCACCTCGCCGATCAGCACCTCCGGTACCGGGAACACCGGCCCGTAGAGGCGGTTGAAGCGGCGCGCCAGCTCACGGCTCACCTCCACCTGCGACTCGTTGTCCTTGCCCACCGGCACCAGGTTGGCGCGCGGCAGCAGGATGTCGGCCGCCTGCAGCACCGGGTAGCCGAGCAGTCCGAACGGCATCGCCTCCAGGTGCGCGGCCTGCGCCATCTCCTTGAGGCTCGGCACCCGCTCCAGCCGCGCTACCGTGGTCAGCATCGACAGCAGGGTGTTCAGCTCGTAGGTCTCGCGCACCGCGCTCTGCACGAAGATGACGGCGCGTTCAGGATCGATGCCGGTGGCGAGGTAGTCGATGGCGACCGCGCGGATGTTGTGCGCCAGCTCGCCCACGAACGGCTTCTCGGGACGGGTGGTAAGGGTATGCACGTCGGCGATGATGAAGAAGCACTCGTACCGGTCCTGCAGCTCGATGCGGTTCTTGACGCTGCCCACGTAGTGGCCGACGTGCAGCGGTCCGGTGGGCCGGTCGCCGGTGAGGATGCGCGGCCTGGTGCCCACCTGAAGCGGTTCCGGTCGGGCCTTCGGCGCTGATGCGGAAGCAACGGTAGCGGTAGCGGAACTGCTCATGGCGCGCCTTCAGAGTAACGACGCGGCGGCACCCGGTCAAACCTCCCGCGCCCGGCTGGGCTTGGAATGTCACTTGACAGTCCTGGTGCAATACTGAGAACGTAGTACTTTACAGTTTTTTGGGAACCATGCAACTTGAGAATCATCGCCAAGAGAGCGCTGCGCGACTTCTGGGAGCGGCATCCGGAAGCAGAACAACCGCTGCTCGCCTGGTTTCGGGAAGTACGACAGGCGGATTGGGACATGCCGGCCAAGGTGAAGGCGCGCTACCCGAGCGCCAGCATCGTCGCCGGCAACCGCGTGGTGTTCAACATCAAGGGGAACGACTACCGGCTGGTGGTGAAGATCAACTACGGATACCGCACGATCTACGTGCGTTTCGTGGGAACCCATGCCGA
>JAKZWC010000396.1:0-3001 GCA_047515735.1 Spirochaetales bacterium
CCGCTTGCGGGCACTCAGCGACGAGCTGCGGCCGCCGTTCCGCGGCGCGTTCGTCTACGCCTTCACCTTTCTCGGGTTCATCGGCCTGGCGGTGCCGAGCTTCCTGCTGGCACTGGTGGTGCTGTGGTTCGCGTTCCGTTACTTGGGCATCGCCATTACGGGGCTGTTCTCTCCCGATTTCATCGACGCGCCGTGGAGCTTCGCCCGCGTCGGCGACCTGCTCAAGCGGATCTGGGCGCCGGTGATCATCGTCGCGGTATCGGGGATGGCGGCGCTGATCCGGGTGCTGCGCGGCAGCCTGCTGGACGAGCTGGCCAAGCAGTACGTGGTGACGGCGCGCGCCAAGGGGGTGAGCGAGCCGCGGCTGCTGTTCCGCTATCCGGTGCGGCTGGCGGTGAATCCGATCATCAGCGGCATCGGCTGGGTGCTGCCGGCGATCGTGTCCGGTGAGACGGTCACCTCCATCGTGCTCAACCTGCAGACCACCGGGCCGATCCTATTCCACGCCCTGCTGGCGCAGGACATGTTCCTGGCCGGCAGCATCGTGCTCATTCTCAGCGGCCTGGTATTGGTGGGCAACCTCGTCTCCGACATCCTGCTGGCGTGGATCGACCCGCGCATCCAGTTCGGAGGGTTGGCCGAGTGAGGCGGGCGGCACCCCGGTCCGCGGCCGACCAGGAGCGCTACTTCGTCGCCTCGCAGTGGCGCACGCTGTGGCTCAAGTTCCGCCGCCACCGGCTGGCCCTGGTGGCGACCCCGGTGCTGGCGCTGCTGTACCTGGTGGCGCTGTTCGCCGAGGTGGTCGCGCCCCATTCGCCCCTGGAGCGCTACCCGGACTACGTGCGCAGTCCGCCCAACGGGGTCCGCTTGCGGGCACTCAGCGACGAGCTGCGGCCGCCGTTCCGCGGCGCGTTCGTCTACGAGCTGCGCCGCGAGCGCAATCCGGACACCTTCCGCGACGTCTACCTGCCGGACGCGGCGGGTGCGGCCCGGGTGCGCTTTCTGGCTCCCGGCCCCGAGTACCTGCTGTGGGGGGTGTTTCCGGCGCGGCTGCACCTGCTCACCGCCGAACCCGGGGCGCCGCTGTTCCTGCTCGGCACCGACCGCCTCGGCCGCGACCTGTTCTCACGCGCGGTGTACGCGTCGCGCATCTCGCTGACCATCGGGCTGGTGGGGGTGGTCCTGAGCACCATATTCGGCATCCTGCTCGGCGGGCTGGCCGGCTACTTCGGCGGCGTGGTGGACCGGGTGGTGATGCGCAGCGTCGATCTGGTCACCTCGCTGCCCACCATTCCGCTGTGGATGGCGCTGGCGGCGGCGGTGCCGCGCAACTGGTCGATCGTGGCCACCTACTTCGCCATCACCGTGATCCTCTCCTTCATCGGCTGGGCCGGTCTGGCGCGGGTGGTGCGCGGCAAGTTCCTGGCGCTGCGCCGGGAAGACTTCGTGATGGCCGCGCTGATCTCCGGCGCCACCCAGATCAAGGTGATCCTGCGCCACTTGGTGCCCTCGTTCTTCAGCTATATCCTGGTGTCGCTCACCCTCGCCATCCCGGCGATGATCCTGGGCGAGACCGCGCTGAGCTTCCTCGGCCTCGGCATCCAGCCGCCGGCGGTGAGCTGGGGCACGCTGCTGCAGGACGCGCAGAGCCTGCAGGTGGTGTCGCAGCAGCCGTGGCTGCTGACGCCGTGCCTCTTCGTGGTGGTGGCGGTGCTGATGTACAACTTCTTCGGCGACGGCCTGCGCGACGCCGCCGACCCGTATCGGCAGTAGCCGATCAAGTATCGGCAATGAGCCCCGGGGGGCGAGCAACGATGCAGCAAGCCAACGTACAGGTGATCAGCCGAGCCGGCACGCAGTGGGCGCGGGTGGACAACAGCGGGACGCGCGACGCCGGCGCGGCAATCAACGCCCTGCTCGAGCAGCACCGGGACGGCGGCCTCGACCTGTTCCTCGCTCCCGGTACCTATCTGATCGAGACTCCCATCGTGGTGTCCCGCAGCAACATCGCCATCCAGGGCTACACCTTCGGCTTCGCCTACCCGAAGTTCAACAAGGGCAGGACGGAGCCCGACCGCGGCTGGGAGGGCAAGACGCGCCTGCTGGTGGCGCCTTCCTGCCGCGACGCGATTCAGGTGGGCCCGGCGCCGCGGCTGAGCGCGTTCACCCTGCGCAACATCACCATCTGCGGCCAGAACGGGCGCATCGGCGTGCGCCCCGACATCGACCCGGAACAGAACGGCATCCGCATCATGCCGGATACCAGGCCGTTCTCGTGCGTGGTCGACTACTGCCAGCTCATCCACCTCACCCACGGCATCATCAACGAGCACCCCGAGTCGACCATGGACGTGTGGTACATCACCGACAACTGGATCGCCGAGTGCAACGTCGCCATCAAGCTGCACACCTCGCTGTTCGCCAGCGTGATCTCGCGCAACGGCTTCCACGACATGAGCGGCACCGTGTTCGAGCTGCGCAGCGCCAGCCGCACCGACCTCACCACCAAGGAGATGGTGCTGTCCGACAACACCGGCTGGAACCCGGGCAAACTGGTGTTCGACCTGGACGGCTTCCGCGGCGGCACGGTCAGCGACAACGCGTTCATGTTCAACCACGAGCAGGTGCAGTGCTTCGCGCGCCTGCGCCACTGTTGCATGACCCACGTCAGCGGCAACACCTTCGTGGTGGACGGCGCCGGCCCGCGCGGCTACGGCCGCTTCGGCGACAGCGCCGCCCTCGGCTACGAGCAGGACGGCGAACGCTACGACACGCTGACCATGGCCGGCTGCGCCGACTGCACCGTGGCGGGCAACAGCCTGATCAGCTTCAACCGCGAGCGCCCGGTGATCCGCCTCGGCGCCGACCGCGAAACCGGCGAGAAGAGCCGCCACAACCACGTGACCCTCAACAAGGTGCTGCCGAGCACCGGCTACGAGGAGCGCCCGCAGGTGCAGCTCACCGAAGGCGCGGAGGCCAACCTCGTGGTGCTGCCGATGGC
>JAKZWC010000397.1:0-13668 GCA_047515735.1 Spirochaetales bacterium
GCCAGCGTACATCGGGTGCCGCATTGGGTGGAGCTGGGCTTCAGCCCCGGCACCGTGTCCTTAGCCTTCGGCGTCGATGCCGCTACCGCCACGATGACGGCGCTGGCGGCAGGGTTCCTGGTGGAACGTCTGCAGCCCAGGATCGTCGGCGCCGTTTCCTGCGGCCTGTTCTGTGCCTCCCTGCTGCCGATGGTGCTGGCTCGGGCGTGGCTTCCGTTGCTGTTTTCGTCCACCGTGCTGTTCGGCGCCGCCGTCGGCCTCAACATGGTGGTGCAGGGAGTGATCTGGGCGCAGTACTATGGGTGGCGTTTCGTCGGCACCATCCGCGGCGTGGTGCTGCCGCTGATCGTGCTCACCGCCGGACTGAGCGCGCCGCTGGCCGGCGCTCTGCGCGATGCCAGCGGCAGCTACCGCGTGGCATGGTTGATCGCGCTGGTGCTGTGCGCCGTCGCCGGGGTATTGATTTTGAGCGCCCGGCCGCCGCGACACCCGGCGGCTCGCGCCGGGTGACCGACGTGCCGGAACGGTCCCGGCCGGCCTGCGGCGGTTGCGGCACAGTGCCGGCCGCGCCACTATGGCGCCGCCATGCCTGATCTCTGCGACCTCCGCCTCACGACCGTCGAGACCCATACTTCGGGTCATCCCACGCGGGTGGTAGTGGATGGCCTGCCGGCCTTCAGCGGCGACTCGGTGGCCGCGCAACGTGCCTGCGCGCGCGCGGAGCACGATGCGCTGCGCACCCTGCTGTGCCGCGAACCGCGTGGCCATGAGGCAATGTACGCCGCCTACGTGGTACCGTCGCAGGTCGCCGACGCGGGCGTGATCTTCTGCAGCCAGGTCGGTTACGACGACATGTGCGGCCACGGCACCATCGGGGTGGTCACCGCACTGCTGAGCAGCGGGCGCCTGCCGCGCCGTGCCGAGGTGCGCCTGGAGACCCCCGCCGGGGTGGTGACGGCCGAGCCCCACTGGCAGGGAGAGCGGGTGGCCGCGGTGAGCTTCGCGAGTGTTCCCGCATTCATTCAGCACCGCGACGTGACCGTGGAAGTGCCCGGTATGGGCAGCGTGCACGGCGATATCGCCTTTGGCGGCAACTGGTACCTGTACGTGGACGCCGCCGAGGTGCAGCAGGAGATTGCGCCGGCCAGCGTCCCCGCGCTGCTGCGACTCGGCAACGCCATCAAGGAGACATGGAACCGATCCGGCCGGCTCGAGCATCCGCTACAGGAGCACATTGCCCGCGGCCTGATCGGGGTCTCGTTCTACGGGCCGCCGCGCCGCCAGGTGGACGCCCATCAGGCCAACCTGGTGGTGGAGAGCGAGACGTTCTATGACCGCTCCCCCTGCGGCACCGGCACCTGCGGGCGCATGGCCGTGCTGCACGCCCGCGGCGCTCTGGCGGTGGGCGAGGAGTTCCGCAACGAGAGCATCACCGGTGGGCTGTTCACGGCTCGGATCACTGCCGAGACCAGCGTAGGGCCGCTGCCGGCGGTGCAGCCGCGGCTCACCGGATCGGCGTGGATCATGGGGCGCGCGGAGTGGTGCCTGGATCCGACGGATCCCCTCGGCAGCGGCGGCTGGTAGCGGAGCGCAGAGCACCGGCGGCGCGGCCGGGGATGGCGCGCAGTCACCCCGCGAGGGACGGCCCGGTTGCTCCGTTCGCCGGCGGCGGCAGTGCCCGCAGCCACCGCGAGCGGCGCACGAAGCGCTCGGCAAACAGACCCAGCAGCAGGGCGGAGACGGTCCCCGTGATCAGGAACGCCGGTGCGATCAGCCAGGCACTCTCGCCGAAGATCAGCAGACGGGCGCTGCCGATCTGGGCCAGGTTGCTGGCCAGGGCCCCCATGATGCTGACTCCGACCAGGGAGATGTGGGCGCCCAGCGTGCGATGCAACAGCAGCATGGTGGCGGCACTGGCCAGCGAGCCGGCGGCGGAGAACAGCACGATATAGGAGAACAGCGTGCCCTGTACCAGTCCCTGCCCGGCGATTTTCAGCGCCACCAGGGTGAAGATCTCGCGCGGCCGCAGCACGGTGAGGGCGACCAGCACCGGCAGGTTGGCCAGCCCGAGCTTCAGGAACGGCACCGGTTTCGGGATGACGTATTCCACCGTGGCCAGAAACAGCGCCACCGCGGCGAGCAACGCCACGTGCCGCTGCCGCTCGTCGAGTGCCTCCCGACCGCCCGCGGGGGGAGCGCCGCTCACCCTGGACCCACCGGCCTCATAACGCCTGTCGAATCTCCTCGGCGCGGTCGGTCTGCTCCCACGAAAACCCGTCCCGGCCGAAGTGCCCGTAGGTGGCCGTCGGGCGATAGATGGGCCGGGCGAGAGCGAGCGTGGTGATGATGCCTCCGGGGGTCAGGTCGAAGAGACTGCGCACCACCGTTTCGATGCGTTGTTCCGGCACCGTCCCGGTGCCGAAGGTGTTCACGTAGAACGACACCGGCTCGGCAACCCCGATGGCGTAGGCGATCTGTACCTCGCACTCCCGGCAGATGCCGCTGGCCACGATATTCTTGGCCACGTAGCGCGCCATGTACGCCGCGGAGCGGTCCACCTTGGAGGGGTCCTTGCCGGAAAAGGCGCCGCCGCCGTGGCGCGCCTTGCCGCCGTAGGTGTCGACGATCAGCTTGCGGCCGGTGAGACCGGTGTCGCCGTGAGGGCCGCCGACCACGAAGCGCCCGGTAGGATTGATCAGGTAGCAGACGTTGTCGCCGAGCATCGCGGCCGGCAGCGCCCGCTTGATCACCTCTTCCACCAGCCCGTCGCGCAGGTGCTCCAGGGCTACGTCGGGCTGGTGCTGGTGGGACAACACCACCGTCTCGATCGCCGCCGGCCGGCCGGCGGCGTAACGCACCGTTACCTGGCACTTGCCGTCGGGACCGAGAAACGGCAGCAGGCGTTGCTTCCGCACCCGCGCCGCGCGCAGCATGATGGCGTGGGCGAAGTCGATAGGGGCCGGCATCAGGTGTGCCGTATCGGAGCAGGCGTAGCCGAACATCAGCCCCTGATCGCCGGCGCCCTGGGCTTGGGCGGAGCCGCGGTCGACACCGCGGGCGATGTCGGGCGACTGCGCGTGCAGCGTGTTGAGCACCGCGCAGGTCTGGAAGTCGATGCCCAGGCCGGGGTTGTCGTAGCCCGCGTCGCGCAGCACGTCGCGCGCCAGCTGCTGAGGATCGAACGAGCTGCGCGACCTGATCTCGCCGCCCACCAGAATCAGCCCGGTGGTGGCGAACACCTCGCAGGCGACGCGCGCCGCCGGGTCATCCGCCAGCGCGGCGTCCACCACGGCATCGGAAATCTGGTCGCATAGTTTGTCAGGGTGGCCTTCGCCTACGCTCTCCGAGGTGAACAGGTAATCGCCGCGCTGGTACATGATCCAGGTTCCAGGGTAGCGCCACGCGCCGGGCTGTCGCAAGACGAACGCTGCCGCCTGCCGCAACGGGCGATTTCCGGTAGCGTTGATGGCGCTGCGTCACGGTGATATATTCCGCGCCTGCCCGTAAGGGACCCGGTCATGAACAGAACTGGAACACAGCCATGAGCAAGCGCAAGCGGCGGCGCGCGGCGCTGCACCGTGCCCCCGTGCCCCCGCCGGGCGGCGTCCAGCTCCGGCGGCTGGCGCGGCGCCGTCTGGCCGACTCCCCGGCCATGCAGGACTTGCTGCAGCGGGTCGCGGCGGCGGAGTTGCCGGTGGCCGTCGAGGGCGTGCACGGCGGCTTTGCCGCGTTGCTGCTGCACTGGCTGCGCGAGCAGGCCGCGGGGCCACTGCTGGTGGTGACGCCGACCGAGCAGGAGGCCGACCTGCTGGTGGGCGACCTGCGCCTGTTCGGCGGGCAGCCCGACGCCGGGCAGGACGCTGCCGCGGCCACCGCCGAAGCACCAGCGGCGGTCGCTCGCGCCGGCGCGGCGAGCACCGTTACCGCAGCTCCCGGCAGCGCCCCGGACGATCGCGTGCGGCGTTTTCCCTGGTGGGGACTGCTGCCCTATTCCAACGTTGCGCCGGTGCCGGCGGTGTTCGGCCAGCGTGCCGGCGTGCTCGCCGAACTGGTGACCTCGCCCGACGCTGTCGACGTCGTGGTCACCTCCCTGCGCGCGCTGCTCACCCCGGTGCCGCCGGCGGACTACCTGGCCGGGCGCGTGCTAGAGCTGGCGGTCGGCCGCGACCTCGATCCGATCGCGGTCGAGGAGCAGCTCGTCAGCTTCGGTTACGTGCGCGTTCCGCGGGTGTCGATCCACGGCGAGTTCTCGGTCAAGGGGGAGGTGTTTGACGTCTACCCCTACGGCCGCGAGCACGCCGTGCGGGCGGTGCTGGAGTTCGACACCGTCGAGGAATTGCGCGAATTCGAGCCGGCCACCCAACGCTCGGTGGCGACGATGCAACGGGCGGCCGTGTACCCCGCGCGCGAGGTCCACGTAGCCGGGGAGCAGCTCGAGGTGCTGGCGGCGAACCTGGCGCAGGCACGCCTGCCGCAGGAGCCGCGCGAGCTGTTCCTGGAGACGCTGCGGCGCGACCCCGATGCGCGCCGTGCCGAGCTGTTCTTTCCCCTGTGTTTCGCTCAGCCGGCGACGTTGCTCGAGATCCTGCCCCCCGGCGCACTCCTGGTGCTGGCCGGTGAGGAGCGGCTGGCAGCCACCTTCGCGGCGGTGCGCAAGGAGTACTACGAGCTGCACCGGCAGGCGGCCGCCGCGGGTCATTTCGGGCCGCTGCCGAAGGCGTTCCTGCTCGACTACGGGCGCTTGGTACGCGACCGCCCGCGGCGCGTAGCCATTCACGAGCTGGCGCCCAGCGCCGCCGTGGATGCCGCACCTGCGCCCGCGCGCCTGCGTCTGGCATGCGAGTCGCCGCGTTCCTTCTTCGGCAACATCCCCTACTTTCGCGACGAAGTAGGGCGCCTGCTGGACAACGGCAACGAAATCGTGATCTTCGCCGTCTACGAGCACCAGGCGCAGCGGGTGCAGGCGCTGCTCGGCGACCTGGCACACAACCCCGCGGTGCGCATCGTACCGCAGACTATCAGCGCCGGGTTCGCGCTGCCGGCGGCACAGCTCGTCGTCATCCAGGAGAACGAGATCTTCGGCCGCAAACGGCGCATTCCGCGCACCGCCGCCAACGTACGGAGCGAGGTGATCGACTCCTTCGTCGATCTCAGCGCCGGCGATTACGTGGTCCACGTCAACTACGGGATCGGGCGCTATCACGGCCTGGAACGGATGCGCGCGCTCGGCAACGAGCGCGACTACATCGCCCTGGAGTTCGGCGGCGAGGAACACGTCTACCTTCCGATCGAGCAGGTCAACCTGATCCAGCGCTACGTGGGCAAGGATGGACGCGCGCCGAAGCTGGACCGCATCGGCGGCAAGGCCTGGGATGCGCGCAAGGCGAAGGTGCGCAAGTCGGTGGAAGAGCTGGCCGAGCGCCTGGTGCAGCTGTACGCCAGGCGCAAGCAGGCGCAGGGCACCGCCTTCGATGCCGATACCGACTGGCAGGCGCAGTTCGAGGCCGGGTTTCCGTATCAGGAAACCGACGATCAGATCCGCTGCATCGAGGAGGTCAAGGCCGACATGGAAGCGCCCAGTCCCATGGACCGGCTGGTATGCGGCGACGTCGGGTTCGGCAAGACCGAGGTTGCACTGCGCGCCGCCTTCAAGGCCGTGATGGGCGGCAAGCAGGTAGCGGTGCTGACTCCGACCACCATCCTGGCCGAGCAGCACTTCGAGACTTTCAGCGAGCGCTTCGGCTCGTTCCCGGTGCAGGTGGAGATGCTGTCGCGGTTCCGCAGCAGGCAGGAGCAGCGCGCCGTGGTGGCGGCGGTCGCCGCCGGCGGCGTGGACGTGGTAGTGGGTACCCACCGGCTGATTCAAAAGGACGTGACGTTCAAGAATCTCGGGCTGCTGGTGATCGACGAGGAGCAGCGCTTCGGGGTCAAGCACAAGGAGCGGCTCAAGGAGCTGAAGACCAACATCGACTGTCTGACCCTCACGGCCACGCCCATTCCGCGCACCCTGCACATGTCGCTCACCAAGATCCGCGATATGTCGGTCATCACCACCCCGCCGCAGAATCGGCTGCCGATCGAGACCTTCATCCAGGAGTACGACGAGGAGCTGGTGGCCGACGCCGTGCGCAAGGAGCTGAAGCGTGGCGGCCAGGCGTTCTATCTGCACAACCGCGTGCGCTCGATCCAGGAGGTGCGCGGCTTTCTCACCCGGCTGTTGCCCGAGGCGAGCATCGACTTCGCCCACGGCCAGATGGACGAGCGCGAGCTGGAAGACGTGATGCACCGCTTCGTGGGCGGCGAGTTCGAGGTGCTGGTGGCCACCTCCATCATCGAGAACGGGCTCGACATCCCCAACGTCAACACCATCGTCATCGACCGCGCCGACATGTTCGGCATCGCTCAGCTCTATCAGCTGCGCGGGCGCGTGGGGCGTTCGGACAAGCGGGCCTACGCCTACCTGTTCTATCCCAAGGAGCGCGCGCTGAGCGAGCTGGCCATGAAGCGCCTGCGGATCATCTCCGACTTCACCGAGCTCGGCGCCGGCTTCAAGGTGGCGATGAAGGATCTGGAGGTGCGCGGCGCCGGCAACCTGCTGGGCGGCGAGCAGAGCGGCGACATCCTGGCGGTGGGTTACGACATGTACGTGCGCCTGCTCGACCAGGCGATTGCGGCGCTGGGGGCGGACGGCAAGGGGCGCGGCGTAGACCTGGAGGCTCCGGACGTCTACCTGGAGCTGGAATACTCCGGTTACATCCCCAACGACTACATCTCCGAGCCGGTGGTGAAGATGGAGGTGTACAAGAAGATTGCTGCGGTTACCAGCCCCGCCGAGCTGGAACGGATTCACGGCGAGCTGATCGACCGCTTCGGCCCGCTCCCGGACGTGGTGCTGAGCCTGCTCTCCATCGCGGAGATCCGCATCGCTTGCCGCCGCCTGGCGGTGGCCTCGCTGCGCGAGCAGCGCGGCGTGGTACGCTTGGAGTTCACGCGCATGCAGCAGGTGTCGGTGGACAAGGTGATGCGCCTGCTCGGCGAGAGCAACGGCAGCGTACGCCTTGACCCGGCACGGCCCAACTGCCTGCTGATCGACAGCGGCGGCATCGGCCTGCGCGAGAAGTCGGAGTTCCTCAGCGAAAAGCTCGGCGCCCTGGTGTGACGCCCCGCGGTCAGTGAGCCTGCCATCCCTTGAAAAATACAATACCGCTATTGATTTTTTGCAGGGTAGGGAGGACATTTTGCCCATGTCAGTGCAGTTCCTGGCCGGTGTAGCACAGGCGCTGTTCGCCCCGGAGCGGGCGTTTGCCGCTCGTGCTACACCCAGGTTTTCGCTGTTCGCACTGATGACGCTGTTGCTGGCCGCGACCGCGGCCGGCGAGACGATGATCCTTTGGCATCTCCGTGACCCCGTGCTGCGGCAGATCGCCCTGGTGGAGGCCCGCCACGTCGCCGAGCAGCGCGCGCTCTCGTTCGACGATGCGGAGCAAGTGGAGCGCCTCCAGGCGGCGGCCTACCGCCTGCTCACCGCACCGTCCGGTGCCGCCGCCAAGGCCGTTGCGGTGCTGCTCTCCAGCTTCGTGCTGTTGGCGGCCGTGTTCGCAACCTGGCTGGCGCTGCTGCTGCTGGCACAATTCTTCGGCGGCGAAGAACAGCACCACCCAGGTGGGCCGCGCGCGTCGATCCGCCTGGTCGCCGCGGCATTTGCGCCCCTGGCGCTGCGGCGCCTGTTGTCCGGTGGCGTCACCTTGACCACTGACCCGGCGGCTGCCGCCAACGTTACCACCGTCGCGGCCTACCGCGAGCGCAGCATCGCCCGTTTCGACCTCGCGGCGCTGGCGGACTGGGAGGCGCCGGCGTTCGTCGAGCACGGTGCCGCCCTGTTCACCGATCCGTTCGGCCTGTGGGCGCTGGCCGTGCTGGCCGCCGGGAGCGCGGCGCTGTTGCGGCTGCCGGCGCTGCGCTCACTGGCCCTGACCGCGGTGATCGCCCTGCTGTGGACGCTGTTCGATACCGTGGCCGGCGGCCGCTGGGCGCTGCTGGCATGAGACGGGGCACGCGCCGCCTCATGCGGCTGGGGTTCGCCGTGCTGCTGCTGCTCGCCGCCGGCGCCGTCCTGTGGCAGCTGTTCGCGGCCGATCCGGCGGCCGATGCGGTTCCGGTCACGGTCGCGGCGGCGCGCACCACCACGCTGCGGGCTCGCGTGGTGGGGAGCTGCGCGTTCCGTCCGCGGCGCAGCGTCACCGTGGTCAGCGAAACCGGCGGCCTGGTGGCAACGATCCCGGTCGCGGTAGGCGATGTGGTGACCGTCGGACAGGAGCTGGTCGTGCTCGACGATCGTCAGCTGCAGGTGGCGCTGCACCGCGCCGAAGCAGCGCTGCGGGCGGCCCAGGCCGGTGCGGGTCGCAACCTCGTCAGCCTGCGTGCCAACCTGCGCGGAGCGCGGGACGGTTGGGTGCGGGCGCGCGCCGACCTGGCCCGGCAGGAGCTACTGTACCGTACCGGCGGCGTGACGCGGAGTCAGGTTACGGCGGCGGAGTACACTGAGCACGATGCGGCCGAGGCGTGGCGCTCGGCACGCGAGCAGCTCAACCTCGCAGCCGGCCGTCCGCCGGATGCGGAGTCCGTCATCGATCCCGGGGGCGACGCCGCCATCGTCGCGGCCGACCCCGAGGTGGTTCAGGCTCGGCTGGCAGCAGAGCAGGCCGCCCACGACCTCGCCCGGGCAGTCTTGGAGGCGCCGTTGACGGGGACGCTTACCGCACTGGAAGCAGCGCTGGGCAATTACGTCGCTCCCGGTGCGGAGGTCGCTACGGTCGCCACGTTGGACGACATCCTGGTCGAGGTGCAGATCGACGAGGTCGACATCGGCAAGCTCCAGGTCGGGCAGGACGTGGTGCTCACCACCGACAGCGTGCGCGACGCCGAGCTGCGGGGACGGATCGCGCGCATCCCGCCGGCCATGACCGACCATCTCGTGGCGGTACAGGTTGACGTGGATGAAACCAGCCAGCCTGCCGGCGCCCATCTGCTTGCCGGGGCCTCCTGCCGCGCGCGCATCGAGGCCGAGTTGAAGCGGAACGTGACGGCGGTGCCGTTCGCCGCGCTGCTGGAGCGTCCGGGCGGCAGCGTGGCGTTCGTGGCCGTCCCCGCCGAGGAGGAGGGCGCCGGCCTGTACCGGCTGCAGCAGCGCGCCGTGAAGCTTGGCGCATCGAGCATCGACGAGGTGGAGGTCACTGAAGGAGTCGCGGCGGGCGAGCTGGTGGTGGTCGGCAGTCTCTCCCTGCTGCGCGACGAGCTGCTGGTGACCCGGGAAGAGGAGACACCGGACGGCGAGCCCGATCAGCAGCATGAACCCGACCAGGAGCAGGACGCGGCAGAATGATTCGCCTCGCCGGCATCACCAAGCGCTACCATATGGGAGCGGACGTGACGGTCACCGCGCTGGCGGGCGTCGACCTGGCGATCGAAGCGCACGAATTCGTCGCGGTGATGGGCCCCTCGGGGTCGGGCAAGTCGACGCTGATGAACATCATCGGCTGCCTGGACCGGCCCAGCGGCGGCCGCTACACCCTGGCCGACGCCGACGTGGCGCGCATGACCGATCGTGAGCTGGCGCAGGTACGCAACGCCAGCGTCGGCTTCATCTTTCAGACCTTCAACCTGCTGCCGCGCATGACCGCGCTGCGCAATGTGGAGCTGCCCCTTATCTACGCCGGCGTGGCCCGTCGCGAGCGTCGCGAGCGGGCCGCCGCGGCGCTCGCCCGCGTCGGCCTCGCCGACCGCGTGCGCCACCGCCCCAACCAGCTCTCCGGCGGCCAGCGGCAGCGCGTCGCGATCGCCCGGGCGCTGGTCAACAACCCTGCGATCGTGTTCGCCGACGAGCCTACCGGCAACCTGGACAGCGCCACCGGCCGCGAGATCATGCAGCTCCTGCGGGACCTCCACGGCTCGGGAGCCACCATCATCCTGGTCACCCATGAGGCCGACGTCGCCGCCTGCGCCGGCCGCGTCATCCATCTGCTCGACGGCCGGATAACGCGCGACGAGGCGCAGCGGCCCCTGCTGCCGAGCGGGTAGGGGGCCCGGCATGCGCTTCACCGAGGGACTGCGCGAGGCGTTCGATACGGTACGCCACAACAAAGTGCGCACTGCGCTGACCGTTCTCAGCATCGTGATCGGCGTGGCCTCGGTGATCTCGGTGATGGCGATCGGGATCATGGGACGGCGCGCGATCATGGGCGATATCGCCGCGCTCGGCGGTGCGCTGTACTGGATCGAGCCGGTGGAAGACGGCGCGGACGACCACCGGCGCGACCAGCACCTGCGCCTGGAGCACCTGCAGGTGATCACCGACCTGGTGGCGGACACGAGCTGGGTAAGCCCGCTCCTGCGCGGCGCCGCCGAGTTGCGCTTCCGCGACCGCGAGGCGCCGGCGAGGTTGTTCGGGGTCGGCACGGACTACCCCGAGTTGTGGCCGGTGCCGATGCTGGCGGGGCGCTTTCTCGAGGCGCAGGACCGGCTGCAGCGGCGCAAGGTGATCGTGCTGGGAGACCGCGTCGCGCAGCGCCTGTTCGACGATCCCGGACGCGCCGTCGGCAGCGTGGTCAGCGCCGGCGGGATCCAGTTGCAGGTGGTGGGGGTGATGGCGCCGCGCGACTCCCGGTCGGCCGGCGACGGTTCCGACGAGAGCACCTGCTACCTGCCGCACGAGCTCTATCGCACCATCTACCCGTGGGACCCCGCCGTCGGACCCCACGTACCGGCGATCACGCTGCGTGCCCGCGACTCGGCGCGGCTCGGCGGGTCGATCGCCCGCGTACAGCGCTTCCTCGACCGCGTGCTGCCCGGTTCGCCCTCGGTGCGGCCGTTCGCGGTAAAGACCGACCAGGCGCGAATCGAGACCGAGGCGGAGGTGCTGCGCGTGATCACCACGGTGATGACCCTGGTTGCCGGTATCTCGCTGCTGGTCGGCGGGCTGGGGATCATGAACACCATGCTGGTGAGCGTCAGCGAGCGCACCACCGAGATCGGGCTGCGCAAGGCGGTCGGCGCCCGCGACGGCGACATCCTCGGCCAGTTTCTGATCGAGGCGGCGGTGATCTGCCTGTTGGGCGGGGCGTTCGGCGTGCTGCTGGGATTCGGCGGCACCCTGGCGGTGGCGCTGGCGCTGGGCTGGAACCTGGTGCTGCCGGAGGTGGCCGCCGTCGGCCTGGGCGTGGCGCTGGCGACCGGCCTGTTCTTCGGCGTCTATCCGGCGGCCAAGGCGGCGCGGCTGCCGCCGCTGGTCGCCCTGAGCCGCGACTGAGGCGCGGCGTGGGGCCCGGAGCGCTGTTCCTGTCCGCGTTGGCGGCGGTGGCGAGCAACCGCTTTCGCACCATCCTGGCGCTGCTCGGCATCACCATCGGCGTCGGCGCGGTGATCGCCATCGTGGGGCTCGGCGACGGCGCCAAGCTGGTGGTGCGCGATTCCATCTCCCGTTTCGGCGCCGGCTCGCTGATGGTGCTGCCCAACTACCAGGTGATCGAGGCCAGCGACGGACGCTACGACTGGCCGTCGGTCACGCGCGAGGACATCGCCCGGATCAACGCCCAGGCGCACGCCGTGCGGGCGGTGACGCCGCAGGCAACCTGGACCGGTGTCTCCGCGCGCCGCTCGGGCCGGGCCCGGGAAGTGGAGATCTTCGGCACGCTGCACCACTATCTGCGGGTAAACTCGTCAACCCGCCTGGCGCGCGGGCGCTTCCTCCATCCGGAGGATGACCGCCTGCAGCGCAAGGTGGCGGTGCTCGGCGCGGAGGTCGCCGCCGACCTGTTCCCGGACGAAATGGCGCTCGGCGCGTTGATCTCGATCGACGACCGGCTGCAGTTGGAAGTGATCGGGATCCTCGCTCCTGAAGAGCGCTCGTTGCTCCAGGTCGGCGGCGAGATGACCGTCGACGACCGCGTCTTCGTGCCGATCGCGACGCTGGAGCGCGTCTCCGACTTCGAGTGGGTGTCCATTCTGTGGGGCGAAGCCAACAGCCTGCGCGAGGTGGAGACCGCCAAGCAGCAGATCCTCGCGATCCTGGACGCCAACCACGGCCGCTTCGACGGCATCCATCACAAATTCGTGGTACATGACTGGGCGCGGTTGCTGTCCACCATCGAATCCACTATCGGAACGATTACCGCGCTGGTCTCGATCCTGGGGGGCATTGCGCTGGTGGTGGCCGGCATCGGCGTGATGAACATCATGCTGGTGTCGGTGCGCGAGCGCACCCGCGAGATCGGCACCCGCAAGGCGCTGGGCGCGCAGCCGGCTGCGATCCTGAACCAGTTCATGGTGGAGGCGGTGCTGGTGTGCGGCGGCGGCGGGCTGGCCGGAATCGGCCTGGCAGCAGCCGTGATCGCCGTCGTCGCCGAGGTCACCGGGTGGCCGCGCCTGATCTCTCCGCCTACCGTGAGGCTGGCGTTCCTGCTGGCGCTCGGCACCGGCCTGGTCTTCGGCCTGTTCCCCGCCAGCCGCGCCGCCCGCCTGCCCCCGGTCGAGGCCCTGCGCCACGAGTAGCGTGAGTTTCTCAGCCGCCGTCAGATCGTGGTGAAGCCACCGTCCACCATCAGGTTGTGGCCCGTCACGTAGGCCGACGCGTCCGAGGCCAGAAACACCACTGCTCCCTTCAGATCCGCGTTGTCCATCATGCGGCCCAGTGGTACCCGTTTGCGGTAGTTGGCCACGAACGGCTCCGGCTGGTCGGCGGCATAGCCGCCGGGAGAGATGCAGTTCACCCGCACCCCGGCGCTGCCGTAGTAGTTGGCGACGTAGCGGGTGAAGTTGATCATCCCGGCCTTGACGAAGTTGTAGGTCGGGGCCTGCACCATTTCGGTGCCCTCGTACAGCGAAGGGTCGTTGCCGACCACGCCGTAGATGCTGGCGATGTTGATGATGCTGCCGCCGCCGGCCGCGGCCATCGAGCCGACGAACGCCTTGCAGATGGCATACAGCCCGACCATGTCGCCGGCCGCCGAGCGGCGCCAGGCATCAATGGTCTGGGTCTCGAAGCTGCCGCTGTTCGCATCGCCCACCAGGGCGCTGTTGACCAGGATCTCGACGCGGACGAAGCGCTCCAGCACCTCGCGGTGGAACCGCGCAATCGAGTCCACGTCGCCGATGTCGAGTTGCATGCCGTGGACCTCCGCCCCCGTGCGCGCGGCGAGAGCGGCGGCGTGCTCCCGGTTGCGGGCCAGCGAGCGCGAGGCGGTGATCACCCGGGCCCCCGCCTCCGCCAGAGCCTCGGCGATGCTGCTGCCGAACAGCGGCCCGGCGCCGGCGGTCACCACCGCCGTCCTGCCGTCTAGCGAGAACCGGTCAAGTATACCCATAGCGCCATGATGCGGGGTCCGCTGACAGCCCGCAAGCGGCGCCTGGCCCCCATTCCCGGTCAATCGCCGGCCGCTGCCGCGGCCGGGAGCGCCTCTGCGGCCACCTGCACGATGGCGTCCAGCTTGGCGCGGATCTCCGGGTCGATCTCCTGTTCCGGTACGTGCTCGGCCAGCTCGGGCAAGATGCCGTTGGGCGGCGGGGTTGGCAGGCCTAGCGTCTCGAAGTAGGCGTGGAACAGCGGGCGCAACACTTCGTCGCCCGCTTCCAGGTCGGCGCTCCACGGTGAGCCCGCGCCGCGCGCCTGCAGCG
>JAKZWC010000398.1:0-11691 GCA_047515735.1 Spirochaetales bacterium
ACCGCGCAGGCCAATCTGATTCTCCGCGATACCCGTCCCCGTGGTCCGACCCGCCGTGCAGCACTCCGCCTGCAGCCGGCGGATGCAGCAGCGGAAGGCGGTTCACCCGGGGAGAAGGGGATGGTTGAGCCTGAGGCCGCGCGCCGCAGCGCCGTCGAAGCGGTGAATCACCAGATTGTCCAGGGACGCGGCAAACAGCACCTCGAGACTCGGACCGGCGAACGCGACGTCGGTAGGCCCGCGCAGCGCCTCGCCCATCCAATCCTCAGCGAACAACTCCAGACGGCGGCTCTCCAGGTCGAACACGTAGATAGCGTCCGGGCGGTGACAGGCGATCCACAGCCGGCCGCTGTCGTCGAAGGCAATGCCGTCGGGCACGTGGCGCGGCAGGTGGACCACACGCTCGAACTCCCCCGCCGAGCCGTCGCCGTTGATGACCACACGGGCGATGCCGGCGCCGAAGGTCTCCACCCAGTACAGGTAGCGCTCGGCGGCGTCCAGGGCAATGGCGTTAGGGGTGTCGATCGCCTCGGGGTACCAGAGCCGCGCGGCGCCGCCGCCGGGGTCGATCTTGTAGAGCCCGCCGTTGACGGCACCGGACCAGTCGCCGCTGTCGGATAGGTACAGGGCGCCGCCGCGGTCGAATGCCGGGTAGTTGGCGCAGGCGAACGGACGCCCCTCCGGCCCGGTGGCGTAGGTGGCTATCTTCCCGTCCGGCATGACCTTGACCACGGCGCCCAGGCCGGTCTCGGCGCAGTACAGGTTGCCGGCCGCGTCCACCGCCTGGCCCAGACAGCGGTTGGCGGTGGTGGCGAACTGCTCGGCGCGGTTGGTGGCCACGTCCACCCGGTACACTTGGCAGCCGGTACCGGTGGTGTACAGCTCCCCACGCGGACCGACCGACAGCGACTCGGGGTGGTCCACGCCCGGAATGTGTACGATCTGCTCGTTGTCGAATCGTTGCATTGGCCCTCTCCCGCTCATCGCAGTGGCACCATACTACCGGTTCCCACCGATCAGCCGGTCTCCTCGGGCGCCGCCGGCGCCTCCATCAGGTAGCCGTAGCATTGGCTCTCCCAGCCGACCTCTACCGCCTTGCCACGCAGCCAGTCATGACCGTAAGCGTTCAAACCCGCCAGCGTGCCGGCGTCGGTGGGATCGGCCACCACCTGCGTCCAGCGCGTGAGCGCTCGCTCCGACGCCGCTTGCGCCGCCGCCAGGAACTGCGCGGCCCGGCCGATCAGCTCATGGTAGCGCAGGTGGTCCTCTCCCGCACGCCGCACCGACTGCGCATGGTCGTACCACCGGCGCGCCTGACGGATCAGGTCCAGGGTCACCACGTGCTCTCCGGCGAACGCCAGGAAGTGAGAGAACCGCGCGAGTACGCCGCGCCCCATGCCGTTACTCGACTGCAGCGCCCGACAGCAGCGCTCCCGGAGCGACGTGAGCCGCCCGAGGTAGGCGCGCCACTCGGGCTCCGGCTCCAACCCTTCCATCCAGTGCTTGCGGTACAGGTTCGGGAACATGAACCCCAGCCCCATCAGCGCGTTCGAGGCCTCGGTGAGCTGCTCCAGCTCATGCAGGACCGCGATCAACTCGTCGGCCGCGCGGCTGCCGGCGACCGCCTCCGCGAAACGCCGGCAGCTCTGCTCCGGCGTCGCGGCCGCGTCCCAGGCCGCCTCGATCAGGTAGGCCATCGCCGGCTCGTGCTGGGAGATGTCGAACTGGCGAAACGAGTACCCGCGCAGCCCGTACTCGCGCATCTTGGCGACGGTCGCATGCAAGGCGGCGGCGTTCGCTTGCGGCAGAAAGCCGACGTTGTCGTCCTCGACGGTAGTCACCATGGTGACCGCGACGTCGGTCTCGGCAGCGAAGGCCAACGTGTCCATACGCTCGGCGGCGCGGGCGGGGAGATAGTCGATACTGGCCCAGAATTCGCACCGCTCGGGGTCGAAGACGTGGGCGACCGCGGGCTGCACGTGCTCGCTGAAGAAATTGACGGCCATGCGCGCGTCACGCCTGACGGCGTGCCGCAGCACGTCGCGTTCGGTAACCAGAATGTCGACCAGCCGCAGGGTCTGAATCGCGCCCATGGCGTGCCGTAGCGCTCTGCCCTCACCGTAGAATTCCTGCTCCCGCGCGCGGTCGAGGATCCCCGCGAGCGGCAGCCGCGACTCAAGATGGTACTTTCGGTCCAGAGCCTGCCAGCACTCTTCGACTCCCACTCCGGCGGGTGGAAACTCCTGCTCGGTGAGCCCGTAGCGGTCCGCATCGGGGTACTGCCGCATGTGCGCGACCAGCGCCGTCTCCATCAGTTCTACGAATACGGGGTTGAGCGGGGTGCGATAGCCTTCCACCCGGCCCGAGCCCCCCGAATAGGTCAGGCCGTGGCGGGAGAAGTGGGGTTGTGCGAACCCGGCCCGCGGCAGTGCCACCGCGCGCGAGTGCTCCTCCAGCGGCGCCACGAACTCGTCGGGCACCTCCGAGAGCGGATGGAAGTAGGTAATCTCCAGCCCGCGCCGCCGGGCGGCGGTAAAGATGCCGCGCATCAGTCGCCGCCCGCACGCGAGCTGCTCCTCGTAGGTCTCGGCCCCGACGAACTCGGGATTGGTGTGGTGGGTAGTGCCGGTAAGCAGCTCGGCTCCGATGGTGCCGGGATGGATGGGGTGGCGCCAGCCGTAGCACAGCCCGGCGCTGCGACGCTCCACGCCGCGAAAGCCGTAGTGGGCCCACGGCTGGTGGGCGTAGGTCTGGATCAGAACGCCGGTGAAGCGCAGCTTGACCAGTTGGTCGAAGAGCCGCTCGTGGTCGGAGATCCCCCAGAAGATGCCGGAGTTCGCCATGTCGTTGATCACCCGGAACTCACGCCGCTCCAGGGTCGGCTCGCGCCGCAGGCCGAAATCCGGCAGCTCCGGCAACCGGAACCGCTGCCTCCCGGTCGGCCACAGGTCGCCCTGCACCAGGTAGTGGACGCCCCACAGCGACACCAGCTCGTAGGCAGCCCACAGCGTCGCGCGTGGTGATCCGCCGGCGACGACCAAAGCCGGCCGGTCCTGATGCGTGACCCGCTTGAGCAGGTACCCCTGCTCGGAGAGGGACTCACCCGTGGCGTCGCCCAATATCACCACCGCGCCGGAAGCTGCCTGATCTGCCCCGGAACCGGTCACTACCGGGGTGGCCCCGAACAGGCGGCGGCCGTAACGCTGGAGCTCGCGGGCGGCGTGCAGGACCAGCTCATGGTCATCGCGAACGCGAATCGTCAAGTCGCTCAAGGGGTCCTCCACGCGCGTCAGGCGAGCTCTTCCCGCTTCACGACTCTCATCACCTGTTCGATCAGAAAGTCGGTGTGCTCCAGCACTGCCCGGCTCGGGGTGAACGTGAGGTCGCGGACGGTAGCCGTGCGCATCAGGCCGCGCCGGACGGCGAGACGTTTTTCCACCTGCAGAAAGAGCTCGAAGTCCTGCAACGTGAAGTTGATGAACGGTAGCAGGGAGCTGAACAGGTCATAGGCGCGCCGGTCATCACCCGCGCTGCGGGCGTCAAACACGATCTGCAGCAGATCGGCGAGCGGGGCACCGGGCATGATTCCGCAGATGCCCGCGGGAATCGCCTCAAGCATGTAGTAGCCACCCCAACCCTCGAGGATCCGCACCCGCTCGCCCACCCGGTCGCGGATGGCCACCAGCTTGTCGGCGATCAGCGGCTCCTCCAGCTTCGCATAGCAGAAGTTGGGATGAGCGCGGTTCAGCGCGTCGGTGAAGTCCGGCCCGATGGTCTGGCCGCCGGGGTTGAAGTCCTGGATCAACACCGGCACCGATACGGCGTCGGCGATGCGACCACAGTAGCGCAGCAGGTCCGCCTCGGAAGAGGCGAACTGACGGGGAATCGCGAAGGCAATCAGGTCAGCGCCCAGCTCCTCGTAGCGGCGCGCCGTCTCCGCCGCGATCCGACTCGATCCGTGATTCGCCTGAGCGACCAGCGGCAGACGGCGGCGGTTCGCCGCCACTGCGACTGCCACGACACGCTCCCGCTCAGCCTCGCTCAGCTTGTAGAACTCGCTCCCGTAGGCCGGCAGGCAGAGGCCGCCCACCCTGCGCTCTGCGAGCCACCCGACCGTGGTGCGCAGAGACGCTTCGTCGACGGTCTCGTCCGCGGCGAATGGCACCGGAACCACGGCGACGACTCCACGTATCTCCCGTTCCTGCATCGCTGTTCTCCCGTTCTTTCTGCTTCAGATCAACGGCGTACCGCCGTCGCGCGTGTCATAGTGCAGGGCGTCCAGCGGCGAATGCCCGCTCAGCGCGGCGAGCGCATCGTCATCCAGCTCGACCCCCAGCCCCGGCCGCCGGGCCAGCTCGCCGACTTCGATGTGGCCCCGTTTCACCGGCAGGGGCACCCGCTGCACGCGCTCGAACCACGGCTGCAAGGGGCAGTGCTCCAGGATCAGAAAGTTCTGGATGGTGGCCGCGACCTGGGCGGCCGCGGCCAGCGCCACCGGCCCGTACGGATTGTGCGGCGCCATGACGATACCGTACACCTCCGCGTAGTGGGCGATCCTCATGAGCTCGCTGATGCCGCCGACGTGGCAGATGTCGGCCTGGCAGACGTCGATCGCCTGCCGCTCGAACCACGGGCGGAAGTCCCAGCGCGAGACCATGCGCTCGCCGACGGCGATCCTGACCCCCGGGAAGCGGTGCTTGAGCCGCGCGGTGGGCGCCACCGTGTCCTGATTGGTCGGTTCTTCGACGAACAGCAGCGCGAGCGGCTCGAGCCCCTCCACCAGTCGCTGGGCGGCCGGGGGATCGAACATCCCGGCGGCGTCGATCATCAGCGCCGTATCGTCGCCGAGGACCTCGCGCAGCCGGCGCAGCTCGGCGACCGCCACCTCCGCCTGTCGCAGCGCGTCGAACGGCCGGGTGACCGTCCCGAAGCCGTGCTTGAAGGCGTCGAAGCCCATCTCGCGGGCGCGGCGGGCGGCATCCTCCAGCGCCACGCCGTGGAACTCGGGACCGGAGCGGATGTAGCAGCGCACCCGCTCGCGCACCTTGCCGCCGAGCAGCTTGAACACCGGCAGCCCGGCCGCCTTGCCGGCAATGTCCCACAGCGCCTGATCGATCCCGCTCATGGCGCTGGTGTGGACCACCCCGCGCCGCCACCAGAACTCGCGGTAGCCGAGCTGCCATACGCGCTCGATGTCCGTCGGATCCAGCCCCAGCAGGCGCGGCTTGAGCTCGCTCTCCACGTGCGCCTTGATCGCCAGCTCGTGGTATTCGGTGGTAGCCTCGCCAACCCCCTGCAAACCCTCGTCGGTGTCCACGTGAATGAAAATCCAGTTGCGGTGCGCCCCTCCTCCCGGACGCGGGACCGCCACCACCGTGCAGCGCACGTCGGTGATCTTCATACGGCTGCTCCTGGGCACCTGTCTGCGACCGGCGATTCACGCGTCCGTGTCACCGTTCCGATGCGCTCCATGGGGATGGGTTCGAAGCCGAGCCTGTATGCCGGCGACCCGGGTGCCAGCCGGTAATCACCGCTCTCGGGACTGACGAACAGCGGATCGGCAACCACAGAATGGGCGTCGAAGCCCAGCTTACGCCAACTTTCCAGCGTCTCCCCGGGCACGCCGGCCAGCTTCATGGCGGCGCCACCGGCAACGTAGTAGAGGTTGTAGTCGCACTCGGCGACGCCGCTGGTATCGGTGGCCCGCAGCAGCGCCGCTTCCGGGTCACCGTAGCAGACGATATTACGCACGAACCGGTTGCCCGCTGCGTGTTCTTTCATTCCGAGATCGAACTGATAGACGCTGCTGTCGACCAGTATGTTGTTCTCGACCAGGCAATCGCTCGGCTCACCATACCCGCCGCCCAGGAACACCCCACCCCATACGTTGCCGATCGTGATATTGCCGTAGACGTGAACGCGGCGCGGCGAGTTGTCGAAGTAGATACCCCAGGTGAAGTGCGGCCGCTGGATACGCTGCTCGCTCGGCGTGGCGCGCGGATCCGCGGCCTTCGCAGCGGTCGGATGAGCGCCGCGCACGTCCCGAATCAGGTTGTAGCGGATGATGTTGTTGGTGCCGAGCAACTCGTCGTCTTCGAGAATGCACCAGCGATTGCAGTACACGCCGCCGGCATCGGCCATGACCAGGCAGAGCGTGTGCAGGTCATTGAGCTCGATCGTGTTGCAGCCAAAACCCATCGACAGATAGATGGCGTGGTGGGGCATGTCGTGAATCAGGTTGTTGGCGATCACGTTGTCCTTGCAGTTCAGTCCGTGCAGGTGGATGCCCGCCCCAAAGTTGTCCAGCACGCCGCAGTGATGGATGTGGTTGCCTCTGATTTCGTTGCCGATTGCCCATGTCAGTCGGCTCGACATGGATCGCAGCTTGGCCGCGCTGCCGCGCCCGATCGGCGGAAAGTCGTACGGCCAGAAGTCCAGGTAGGTGAGACAGATACCCTGCGCTCCCACGCCCACCATCTCGTTGTCGACGAGCCGATCATACGCGTGGTATCCGTGCATCCGAATCGCGTCGCCGCCCACCTGGTCGAAGCGGCAACCCTCGACCGCGCAATGCTCGGTGTTTTCCATATAGAACGCGTATCCCCCGGAGGTGGGGCGGTTGCAGTCCACATAGTCGGGATGTTGGGCGATGGGGTTGGGGAATACGGACAGCGTCTGGGTGAACGTCAGGCCGGAGAAGCGCAGGTAACGGACCGGTTCGCCGGTGGTGGCACGCAGCTCGATGAGGCGATCGTTGACCGGTACGGTCACCTCGCCATCCGCCACTGAGCCCGCCGGCGGCCAGAAGAACAGGGTACTGGTGGCCGAGTCGAAACACCACTCGCCCGGTTGGTCGAGTTCCTCCAGCAAGTTCTCGACGTAGAAGCGGTTGCCCTTGGTGAGACGATCCCACCGCGTGGCCAGCCGGCGGGTGACCGTGATCAGCCGCCGGTCGTGGTCAACGCCGCGAATTGGAATGTAGTGACTGTTCCAAGCCAGACCCGGAATGACGAAGATCTCGCCCTGCTCCGGATGTGCCCAGCGGCGGGTAAAGACACCCCGCTCCCAGCGCAGGGTCACCGGTGTCTCGGATTCGGCAGGCTCGGTTTCATCGATGAACGCCCAGCCACCGTAATACGGGTCTCGCGGATCGTAGTCCGGATACCGCGCTCGGATCTGGCGCCGGCCGTTGCAGAAAAGCTGGCGGAACCGGTAGTAGAAGTTCTCCTCGGTCGGCAACTCAGCGGCCACGATGTGACCGCGATAGGGCTTCCAGCCGGTCACCAACCGACTGCCGGTCAGGATCGGACGCTCGCCGGGATACGCCGTATAGGTGATCGGAGCGCGATCGGTTCCCGAGTCGCTGCCGGAGAACACCACTGAAAGCTCATGGCGGTAGGTCCCGCCGCGCAGCATCACCGTGAGCGGACGGTCGAGACCGCCTGATTCCTTGAGCGTACGCACCGCGTCGCGGGCGCGGCCGAGCGTGGCGAACGGCCCATCGGTGGCCGCCTCGTTCGGTTCCGGAAGCCGTCCGGACCAGCTATCGCGGCCCACGGGAGACAGGTAGAACTCGGCCTGCGTCTGCGCTGCTTGCGGCTGCCTCGTCATGCCCGCGTCCCTCCCGTGCGCCGCCGCGAGAAGAGGGCGCGCGTGTCCGGACTCAGCGTCCGTGTCACTGTCCGCGCCCTCACCTGGAGACCGTCAGCGGCTCACCGGATCGCGGCGATCGCGGTCGCCGTCGGATAGCCGGTGACCGCCGCCACCTCCGGATGGTCCCGCTTGAACTGCTCCCAGAGCTGCTGCTTCTCCGCGACCACCTCGCGCCAGTCGGACTTCATCAACTGATCGATGAGACTCTGATAGTCACTCTCGAACTGCGCGTCGCTGTCGGCGGTCACGATCTTGGCCCAGTTCTTGGCCCAGATGTCTTCGATCTTGGGCGTAAGATCAGTCTCGACCGGACCTGGAATCACGTTGCCGAGAGCGCTGGTGAGCTTGAGGTTCCCCGGCTGCGAGTAGATCGTTCGCTGCACGTCGTACAGCCAGTACCACCACGGCTCGTCGCGTTTGACGTCGGCGCCTGCTTCCAACAGATCGCGCAGCCAGTGGTACCCGAACAGGTAGACGTACGGGAAATGGTAGTCCCAGTACACCTGCATCATTTCGGTATACGTGTTCCAGGGAAAGTTGCGCCGCGGGGTGCCCTGCTCGTCGTACAACCAAGTGCCGTCAGGCCAGCCCTCGTAGTACTGCGTGAACAGGCCGTCGCGAGTCTGCATCCAGTCCACGAACTGCATCACCCTGTCGGCAGCGGGCTGCGCGATCGACGTGTTGAGCACCGTCAACCGGCGCGGATACGGGTTATGGACCGCAATCGACGTCGAGTCCACGCCCGCGGCGCTGATCCGAGGGATCGCAACCAGGTCGTGAACGTCGAACCACGCGTCGATCTCGGCGCGCGTCTTCGACGTGTCCTCCTGCCGCGGGGCGATGTACGCCCAGGCATCGCCGTAGCTGCCATAGAAGAACGCGTAGCGCCCGTTGGCAATCTTGGGATGGAGCACGTCGGACTTCTGGGTGAACGTTTCCGGATCGATCAGTCCCTCGCGCCACAGCATATTCGCCAGCTTCAACCCCTCGTAGCGCTCCTGGGTTGCCCATCCCGGAACTACGCGGCCGGCGTCATCGAGATGCATGCTCATGCCCAGCAAGCTGGGGTTATCGCTGCCATCCGATCCGTACACCCGATCGCCGAAGGCAACCAACCGCTGCGGCCGGCCGAAGCCGAGGGGAAACATCGGCTGATCGTTGAATCCCGTGAGGCCGCGGCTCTTGACCTCCTTGAGCGCCGCAACCAGATCGTCCAGCGTATCCGGTGTGCTTATGCCGAGCTTGGCCGGAAGGTCCTTCTGCATGAGCAGCCAGCCGGCGATCTCGGCACTCGGATTGCTCAGGTCCCGGTCGTAGGAGACCGGTACGGCGTACACGTGGTCGCCCACGCTGGCAAAAGCCAACTGCACCTTGGGTATCTGAGCCAGATTGGGATATCCCGAGGGATCGGTGAAGTAGGCATCCAGCTCCTTCGCCATTCCGTCGCGCACGATCTCGGAGAACACCTGCAAGTTGGGCACCCGGAACACATCGGGAAGGTTGCGCGTCGTCCTCATCAGGGTGAATTCCCTGAGAGGATCGTCCTTTGCCCATTTCACCGTCGGCGCGATGCCGAAGTTCTCCTGGATCCACTTGTTCTGCATCAGGTCGGGACCCAGCTCGTTGTTGGGTGCCTGGGTGGTACCCGCTATCCAGAACGTCACCGGCTGGACCGTGTCAGCCATCTCGCCGGTCTCACTGGTAGCAGCACCGAACACCGTCGCCGGCGCAGCCAATGCGGCCCCTGACAAGACCGCTACCAGCACCATGAACCGTCGCGTTGAACTCATCGCTCAACCTCCTCGTCGAGGATCGTCCGTAGGTCGATTCGCTCGATCATCCCTGCACGATGCCGGCTCGCGCCGGCCATTGGCCCCTGACCGGTGTCAGGGGCCACCTGGTATTGTCCCCTTGGGTCCCCGCTTGTCAACAACGCGCTACTGCTTGATCGCGCCGATCCGAATCCCCTTGATGAAGTACCTCTGGATGAACGGATACACGAAGATGATAGGCCCGACGGAAACGATGATGGCCGCCATCGTCAGGGAGCGGGGACTGATCAGCGCCATGTCGGTATGCTCCCGCTCGGTGAGACGCTCGAGCTGGCGCTCCGCGCCGCGAATCAACCGCTGCAGGTAGGTCTGCAGCGGCAGCAGGCGGTCATCGAAGATGAAGTAGGCGCCGACGAACCAGTCGTTCCAGTGGTACACGGCCTGGAACAACCCCAGGGTGGCGAACACCGCAACCGACAGCGGCGCCACGATCTTGCGGAAGATGAAGAAATGGTGGGCGCCGTCGATGACCGCCGCCTCGATCAGGCTCTCCGGGATCGTCGTCTGAATGAAGGTCTTCATGATGATGAAGTTCCACGCCGCGAACAGGTACGGCAGGACGTAGACCCAGAACGTATTCAACAGACGCAGATCGTTCAGCAGCAGGAACTTGGGAATGAGACCGCCACTGAACAGGAAGGTGAAGAAAAACAGCGCAATGAAGATGCCCCTGATCCGAAACTCCCTCCGCGACAGCGCGTAGGCCGCCATTCCGGTGATGAACAGGTGGGAAGGCACGTGCACGCCCACCCGCAGGCAACTCATCAGGAAGGTACGCACGATTGCGCCGTCCTGGATCAGAACCGTGTAGTTGTTGAGCGTGAAACGGCGCGGCCACCAGTACACGCCGCCGAGCATGGTGTCGCCTGCCGCATTCAGCGAGAGCACCAGCACGTACCAGAACGGGTACAGCGTCAGCCCGCAGAGCGCCAGCATGAACCCGTAGTTGAGGTACTGAAAGGCGCGCTCGCCGGATGACAGACGGATCTTCACGGTTGGCTGCGCCTACCAGATTCCCGATCCACCCAGCTTCTTGGACAGCCAGTTGGCGGCGAGCACGAGCGTGACGGAAACGGCCGAGTTGAAGAATCCGACGGCGGTGGTCAGGCTGTACTTGCCCTGCTCGAGACCGATTCTGAGGATGTACGTGTCGATGACGTCGCCTACCCCCATCACCATGGGATTCAGGAAATTGTAGACTTGATCGAACCCCGCGTTGATGATGCCGGGAATGGCAAGCACCAGGATGATCGTGATCGTGGGCATGATGCCGGGGAGAGTCACGTGCCGGACTTGCCGCCACTTGCTCGCCCCGTCCACGGTTGCCGCCTCGTACTGCTCCGGGTCCACGGTGGAAATTGCGGCCAGGTAGATGATGCTGCCCCATCCGACCTCCTTCCAGATATGGCTTACCGTGATGAGCGGTACGAACCAGAGTGGGTTGCCGAGGAAGTCGGTGCGCGGCACCCCCAGCCGGATGAGGACCTGGTTGACCGGCCCGGCGTCGATACTCAACAGTTGGTTGAACAGACCGACCACGATGACCCAGGAGACGAAATGCGGCAGGTAGCTGATAGTCTGCACCGTACGCTTGTACCAACTCAATCGAACCTCGTTGAGCAGCAGCGCCAGCATGATCGGCGCCGGAAATGCAAACAGAAACTTGGTGCCGGCGATCACCACCGTGTTGCGCATCACTTTCCAGAAATCGAGGTCCCAAAGAAAGCCGTAGTACTGATGCCAGGGCTTGGCCAAGGGACTGAACCAGATTCCCCCGGTGAAATCCAGCTCCCGAATCGAGAACGTGAGCCCGTACATGGGCACGTAGTCGAACAGGAGCACGGCGAACGTGGCGGGGAGCACCATGGCGAGCAGGCGCCAGTCCGGACAGAGTCGCCGCAAAGTCTGTTTTGTGCCGAACGCTGCCACGGTCTTCATGCGGCCGCTCCCAAGCCGGCAGTCACGACTCCAACTCCGGGTGCAGGGGAAACTCCACCACGCGGCCGTCCTGCTGCGCCGAGCGGTAGGCGCCCTCCATCATCTCGACACAGCGCAGTCCCTCCACCCAGGTGAGACACGGCGCGGCGCCGGTACCGATCCAGCGGAAGAAGTCGCCGATCTCGCGGCGGTAGGCGTGGTCGAAGCCCAGGTCGTCGAAGCGCTCGTACTGTGCGGCGGCCGCGTCGAGGCGCTGCCAGTACAGGTC
>JAKZWC010000399.1:0-4261 GCA_047515735.1 Spirochaetales bacterium
CCTGTTGCCCAATAATCACGTAACGTCGGTCTGGGGCTCTCCGGGCATGGGGCGCTTGAAGTCCACCCACGTCTCCGATATCCCCAGGAGCGGCAGGCCGAACACCGGCACGAACGTCAGTACCGGCCGAAACAGCATGAACACCAGGGCCACGCCTATCATCACCCGCATCGGACCGGGCACGTTGTAGCGCTGGTAGAGCCACTTCAAGACCCCGATCCCCTGCAAAGCGAACAAGAAGAGAAATACGGAGAATACGTTCCAGCCGACGTAGCTTAGCAAACCGATCTCGCCGAGCAAAGCGTCTCCCAGCACCACCGCGCCACTCAGGAGAATCGCCCAGATGCACCACGGTTCGAGCCGGAAGGCGACGAGACGCCCGATCGGCGACTGCATGCCTATCGTGCGTGCGCCCCAGAGCGAACCGAGCCACCACGCGGTCACCAGGTACACCAGGTACAGGAACAGAACGCCGCGCAGCAGTATCTCGCCGATCATGGTGGCGAACTGCTCTATGGCAGCGGTGTTCGGCTGCGGCGCATCCAGCCCGGCGGACGCATTGAGATTCATGCGCAGCAACGGCTGGTCGGCCACGTACTCAAGCATGGCCCGAGAGAATTCAGGATCGCTCATCAGGCCGCTGATGAACGGGATCGCAACCAGCCCGGCGGCCCCGGTGACAATGATGATCCGCAGCAGATGACGATAGGGGAGCACACGCGGCTCATTCACCAGCCACAAACCACCGAGCAGCACTGCAGACAGAAACAGTTGGACATTGTGGAGGTAGCTCTCGGCAGCGGGCAGAGCGGCGCGCATCCCACCCGTGGCCAACTCGACCACCGCCGCCAGCGAAGCCAGCAACAGAACCGCGTACCCGAACGCGCTGGTCCCACGGCGAACCGCCAGCACCTGCAGCGGAATCAGAAACAAGAATACGCCCGGTGCCAGCAGGTGGAGCCCTAGACTCACCGCCGCAAATACGCCGATTTCAATCCACACCCGGTTGGGGAAACCCCGGTTGATCATTGGGCGCAGGCCCGGCGGTACCGCGTCCCTTCCGGCGGCCCTACTGCACCGTGAACGGTAGCAGGGCCAGCACCCGGGCGCGCTTGATCGCCGCCGACAGCTTGCGCTGGCACTTGGCGCAATTTCCAGTCACGCGGCGTGGCAGGATCTTGCCTCGATCGGTGATGTAACGGCGCAGCGTATCGAGTTCCTTGTAGTCGATGATCACCGCGCCGGATCCGCTACGGGCACAGAACTTGCAGAACTTCTTGCGGTAGAACGGACGTCCCTGGCGGGGCCGGCCGCGACCTTCGCGGCGGTCACCCGGCGGGCCTTCGCGGCGATCACCCGGCGGGCCTTCGCGGCGCTCTCGCATGCCGACACCGTATTCCGGAGCGCGGCGCGGAGCGGCAGTGGCGGCGGGCGTCTCACTGCGAGGAGTGGGATTGGACTCCGGCACCGCCAGGGGTGGCGAAACCGGATCGGCAGGGGGGGTATCAGACATGGACAGTATCCTTTAGGTGTTAAAACGGAATGTCGTCGTCAAACTCATCGGCTGGGGGAATTCCTCCAGCCGCGGGAGCAGGTGTGGCCGCGGCAGGGCGGGAGACGGGAGCATCGCCCGGCTCCTCGCGGGGTGGCTGGTCGTTACGCCCCCCGAGCAGCTGGATGTTGTTGACCGAAATCTCTACTTTACTACGGGTGCGCCCTTCCTGTTCCCAGCGGTTCTGGCGGAGTTGGCCCTCGACTCCGACCTGTTTACCCTTTACCAGGTAAGGATTGAGGGCCTCGGCAGTCCTGCCCCACACGACGCAATCGAAGAAGTGCGCCTCTTCGACCCACTGGTCGTCGCGTTTGCGGCGTTGGTTCACCGCCAGCGATATGCCCGAGACAGCCTGACCGGAATTGGTGTACTTCAACTCCGCATCTCGCGTAAGCCGGCCTACCAACGTGACATGGTTGATATCGGCCATGCTACGGCCCTGCTTTCCGCACCGTGGCAGGCTTTGGCAGCAACGGCTCTCGCCGCACGATAAAGCACTTCAGCACGTCCGGAAGCAGGCCGGCGGCCTGATACAGCCCCTGGACACTTTGTGGATCAGACTCGATCTCGTACAAGGTGTAGTGTCCCCGTTCCTGCCTGGCGATCGGATAAGCGAGTGCTCGCTCACCGATATCATCCTCGTTGATGGTCCGTACTGCAGCCTTTGCGAATATATCCTGGACAGCCTGTTTACCGCGCTCTGTTGCCTCTGCCTCCACGCGGAACAAGAACGTAGCTTCATATGACGTCAAACACCACTCCGAAATGGCACGTATTGCTCCTATAATCTATCCGTACCGTGGCAAGTGTCAACCGCCGCAGCGCAACGCGGCCCCGGAACCGACCCAACACACCCACAGATGGTCGCGTGGTTCGGATACGACGAGTTCAACCAGATAGTCCCCGGCCGCCAGCTCATATTCGGTGGTTCCTTTGCCGGCGGGGCCGGAACGGGCTGCGATCAGTTCCATGTCCGGTACGCCGAATACCCGCATGGTCAGCCCGTCAGACCCATCCCGAATCGTCGCGGCGTAGGTACCGGCTCCGAAGATACGCAGCGTGTGGAATGCGGCCCCGTGATCGACCTCGAGAACGAACGGCGCGGCGTCGGCAAAGCGTCGCGGTGGGGTGAGCGGTCTGAGCAACAGGTGGTACGCCGCCTCCAGCTGCGTGGCGGTAGCGATACGCGCGTGTACGACCCCGCGACCGGCAAACAGCGCCACCGCATCGTTCACGCGCCCCGCGGCCGATTCCGCCCGCCCCTGCGCGACGCGCGCGGTGCGGAGTGGGCGGGTCGCCACCACCGGTGGAGCGGCACGGTCATGGTACAGCGACAGGCCCAGCGGCACGCCGAATGACCGCGCTTCGAGCAGATAGAAACCGGGCGCGGGCACCTGTAACTCCAGCCAGTCCTCGCCGCCGCTGGTGTAACGAGTCTGCCCCTGATCGACCGTGATAGTGGGAGGCAACGGCGCCCGCGGCAGTGCGCTCGGCTCCAGGCCCGGGCCGCCGTGACCGATGACAATCCGATAGTCCCCGGTGGTCTCGTCACTGAAGCCGACCACTTCCGCTACGTACCAGCCGGCTGTAAGACTCAACTCCAGCCGCGCTCCACCGTCGGCCAGGGCCGAGCCGCTGGCCGCAAACGGGACGTGCTCGCGCTCCCGGTAGAGCAGGAGTTGGGTGTCCAGCTCGGTCATGGTCGCTACCATCACCGTGGTCGCTTCGCTCACCATGAACGCGAAACGGTCGCGGTCGCCGCGACTCAGCACGCGGTCGAGTTCGGTTCGGACTGCCAGATCCACAATCACCTCGAAGCCGGGATCATCGTCAGGTTCATACGGATCTGCCGTTCCCGGCCTCGCCAGGGCGGTTGCATCCCTGGCGGCACGCGGCTCGGCAGGGCGTGTTGCAAAGCCGTCCAGCAACTCGTACAGCTCGGGAAGAGCGGCGAGATCGATCTGCTCGCCGGCCCGCAACTCCCCGTCCCGCACGAGACGCAGGACGATCCGGATGGTACCGCGGAACGGTTGGATTTCCAGAGCCAGCGCGTGTCCCGAGGGGGGCGCCGCGGCAGGGTGCCGGACCTCTGCAGTCGCGGTCGCTGCAGGATACGGAGACAGGGTCGCCAGCGCACGTACCGCGGTACGTCGATAGTGGTCCAGCAGACTCAGGTGGACCGCACTTTGCAGGCGATGCCCGAGGCGCGTCGCGGCACCGGTATCGGTCAGGAACGGCGCCAGCCACAGAGCCCCGCCGGAAACGTCCGGGACTTGCTCGAGCAGGAAATCCACCGCGCGCATGGCCACGAGATCGATCGCCTCTACTGCGCTCGAGGAGAACTCCGACAGCGGCTCGGCGACCACCGACTGTGCGGAGAGCGGCGCATTCGCCAGAGCGCAAGAACAGAGCAGGAGACAGGCCAGGCGCCGCGCTACGGAAAGCGGATTCGCGGAGCCCCGCATTACCGAATCAGCAGCCAGCGGTCGCTGCGCGGCTCGAACTGCTGCTCCCGTGGAGTGTACGGCAGCGCGAGCCGAGTCAGGTCGAGCTGCACGTCGACGATCCGCCAACCCTCCGCACCGGCTTCGAGATAGATCTCTCCGGCTACCCGTCCCAGGTCTCCGAGCAGGCGGATGGCGAAGTGCGCCTGCTGCTCGGCTACCGTGAACTCGCCGACGCGCGCAGCGTGGGGCAGCGTTGCCTCGG
>JAKZWC010000400.1:0-6718 GCA_047515735.1 Spirochaetales bacterium
GATCAGGGTGGCGCCGGTGCGCGCGCGCAGCAGCCGCAGCACCGCGCGTATCACGTCCTCGTCGACCAGCTCCTGCCGCCGCCCGCCGAAGCGGGCGGTGTGCGGCGGGGTCATGTTGAACTTGAGCACGATGCGGCGCGCCCGCTCCAGGCGCTCCCAACTGCGCGTCAGCGGGGCGGTGATCCGCTCCAGGGTGCGATAGATATCCTCGGCGGAAGCGCGGTGGTCGCAGCGCGCGGCGCGGACCGTGTAGTGCTGATTCATGATGGCGTGTCCTCATGGACAAGGATGGCACGCGTCCTCCGCGGGTTCAATCGTCCTGCCTGCTGCCGAACTGCCGGCCCCATGGACGGATCCGCCGCTTGCCGTCGCTTGCCGTCGCCGCGCGCGCCACCTATGCTTGCCCGCAATACGGCAAGCGATGTCCAACTCAACCTATCGCGTGGCGCTGGTGGGAGCCGGCGGCATCGCGAGAACCCACTCCACGGCCTGTTCCCTCACCGAGCGGGCGCATCTGGCCGCCGTGTGCGACGTGTCGCAGGCGGCGCTCGACCGTTACCGGGAACGGTTCCCTGAAGTCCCCGCGGCCTACCTCGACCTGGAGCGGATGCTGGCGCGCGAGGAGATCGACATCGCCATCATCTGTACCTGGGGAGCGCACCACGCCGCGGTCGGCGAGCGCCTGTCCCGCTCCGGGAAGGTGCGCGCCATCCTGTGCGAGAAACCGTTCACCCAGACGGCGCCCGAAGCGGAAGGCCTGGTCGCAGCGGTGCGCGCCGGCGGTACCCTCATTGTCGAGGCGTTCAAATTCCGCCACCATCCCCTGCACCTCAAGGCGCGGGCGCTGATCGACGCCGGCCGCATCGGTGAGCCTCGTGTCGTCCGCAGCACCTTCTGCACCGGCCGCGGACAGGTCGCGCGCACCCCGGAGTCGAACTGGAGATACCATCGCGGGCGCGGCGGCGGCAGCGTCTACGATCTGGGGTGTTACAACATCCACCATGCGCGCTGGATCTTCGGAGCCGAGCCGGTCAGCGTATTCGCCAGCGCCCGGCGCGGCATCGAGGTGGACGACGCCGCCCATATCCAACTGCTGTTCCCCGGCGGAGGAGTGGCGCAGGTGAGCGTCGCGTTCGACACCTGGTCCAGCCAGGAGATCGAGATCATGGGTACCACCGGGAGCCTGCGCAGCGACCGTGCCTGGAACAACGAGAACCGGCCGGTGTGGCTGGAGTGCGCGACCGGCGGGCTCAGCGAGCGGTTCCACTTCGAACCGGTACATCAGTTCCAACTGCAGCTCGAGCACCTGTGCGAGGTCCTCGACGGCAGCGCCGAACCGCGCATCCCGGCGCAGAACAGCATCGACCAGATGAAGGTGATCGACGCGGTGTACGAGTCGATGGCGAGTGGCAGCGTCGTGACGCTGTAACGAAGGAGACAAGACAGCATGCAGCGAGTCGCAATCGTCGGTCACACCGGCCGCGGCCACTACGGTCATTTTCTGGACATGGCGTTCGTCGGCGTGGAAGGCGCGCGGATCGTTGCCGTGGCCGATCCGGACGACGCCGGACGCCGCGCCGCGGTAGCCAAGACCGGCGCCCCCGTGGGCTACGCCGACTATCGGGAGATGCTGGAGCGGGAACGGCCCGACATCACCGTGTTCGCCTCGCGCGAGATCGGCGACCACTGCGAGCTGGTCACCACCGCCGGCGAGTTCGCCACCCACGTCTACCTGGAGAAGCCGATCGCTGCCACCCCGGCCGAGGTCGACCGCATGGTGGCGGCGGTCGAGAAGGACGGCAAGCTGCTGATCCTCGCCTGTCCCTGGCGCGGGCACCCCCCGATCCAGCACGTCGCCATTCCGCTCATCAAGGAAGGCAGGATCGGCGCGCCCCGGCTGGCGCGCATTCACGGCATGAACGGTCCCCACGGCGGCAACCAGATGTTCCTCGACCTGTATCCCCACTTCTTCGACTTCCTCGACCAGGTATGGGGCCAGCCGCTGTGGTGCAGCGCGCACCTCACCGTGGACGGACGCGATGCCACGCCGGCCGATCTGAAGCCGGGGGGCGAAGGCATGGGACTGGTGGCCGGCAACGGCCTCCGCGCCTACTACCAGTTCCCCGGTGGGGTCGCCGCCGACTTCGAAGCCTACGAGGGCGATCACGACCGCGAACGTCCCTATCGCATCGACATCCACGGTACCGAGGGCACCCTCTCGCTACCGGGCCCGATGAGCAACCAGCCCGACATCTACTACCATCCGCGGGTCGCGCCACGGCTGTTCGACGACGACCGCTGGGAGGTGATCCCGGCCGAACCGCCGCCGGACGATCACAAGTGGGTCAACGCCCATCACCGCATGGCCAAGGCGCTGATCGACCGCATCGAGGGGCGCGAACCCGAGTACGAACTGCTGGAAGGAAGCACCGCCCGGCGCCACGTCGAGTGGGCGATGGCCGCGCATGCGTCGCACCTGGCCGGCGCGCGCGTGACCCTGCCGCTGGACACGGCGCGCAACCCCTTCGATTCCTGGCGCGAGTAGCAGGCGGGCGCGGGTGCCGGAGCAGGCCGTTGGCGTAGGCCCAGAGGGTCGCGACCTCGTAGGCCGACCAGCAGCCGCCGCCGCTTACCACGCTCCAGAACATGTTGTCGCGCGTCTGGCTGCGGAACAGGAACTTGCGGTTGTCGGTGCTCAACCAGCGGTCGGTGTACTTGTAGCGCAGGCCCTGGGCGCGCTGCATATGCCTACGCCCCCGACTCCGGCGGAGATCCGAGTGCCTCCAGGTACAGGTCCACTGCGCTGGCCTGGAAGGGAGCGGTCTCGGCGCGTACGATGGCGCCTTGCTCGATGACCAGCAGCCGGTCCGCCATGCCGTCGAACACGTCGGCCAGGTGGCTGGAGACGAATACCACCTTGCCGCGGTCGCGCAGCTCCAGCAGCAGGCGGCGCAGCACGATGTTGGCCAGCACGTCGAGGCCGCTCATCGGCTCGTCCAGCACCAGCACCGCCGGATCGCCGATCAGCGCGCCCATGAGCTGCACCTTCTTGCGCATGCCGGTGGAATAGTCGGCGAACGGCCGCTCCAGCGGCTCCTCCATGGCCAGACGCCGGCCGATGCCGTCCAGGGCACGCCAGGCGCCGCGGTCGCCGGTCTTGAGCAGGCTCAGATACTCGAGATTCTCGCGCCCGCTGAGCTTGGCGAAGAAGTAGTGCTCGTTCGGCAGAAACCCGAGGCGGCGCTTCAACTCCAGCACGTGCGGGTACTCCCACAGGTTCTTGCCGTCGATCAGGATGCGCCCGCTGTCGGGCATCAGCAGCCCCACCAGCAGCCGCATGGCGGTGGTCTTGCCGGAGCCGTTGCGCCCCAGGAAGCCGGTCAGCCCTGCGCCGAGGCGAAAGTCGAGATCGGTCACCCCGCGGTCGCTGCCGGCGTAGATCTTGGTGACGTGCTCAAACTGGATCATCGGGCTCCGGCCACTCGTCCGCCGCGATCGCCAGGTAGCGGGCGGATGCGCCGCGGTACAGAAACCACAGCACCGCCGCGCACAGGCCCACGAACAGCAGCGGCCTGACCACCGCGGCCACCAGGCCGCTCACCTCCAGCAGCGAATAGAACAGGGTGGGCAGCAGGATGCGGTGCAGGTGGCGCACCGCGACCAGCCAGGCCAGCAGCGGCAGCACGATCATCTGGACCAGCAGCAGTCCCAGCGTCTCCGGCGCGCCGCCGGCCGCCAGCTCCAGGGCCAGCGCTACCGCGGTAATCGGCACCAGCACGGCCAGATGCGGCAGCACCAGGTACCGGGTCAAATGCGCAAAGGAGACCGGCGTCAGTTTGTAGAAGGTGATGGGAAGGGCGCGCAGGCCGGTTAGATACACCCCGCTGGCCGCGGCGGTCGCCAAGTACGCGAGGATGAGGTTCGCGGGCACTCCTGAGACCGGCATGCCGTAGGCCGAGAGATCGGCCGCTGCCGCGAACGCGAAGCCATACCCGGCCGCGCAGGTGAGCAGCCCGCCGGGGGTGAGCAGGAACTCCCGGGCATAGACCGCGACCTCGATCGGCAGGCGGCGGGTGAGCATAGCGGTCAGCGCCTTGCGCTGCGAGCGGGCCAGGCGCTGCACCACGGCGCCGTACAGGGTCACCGGACTCCAGCAGCGGGGGCCGATGCACCAGGACGCCGCCAGCACCGCCAGGTTCACCGTCAGGACCACCAGGTTGGCCGCATCCCAGCGCAGGCAGGCCGCCACCTCGACACCGAAGAAGGCCAGCACCGCGCCCGCCCAGGCCAGCCGCGCGCGCGGGCGGAGGCCTGCCAGGACCGGCGCGACGGACAGGTGCGAGACGATCAGCGCGAGCATGGAGGCGTCGGCGGCAAGGTAGCGCGCGGCCGCGAGCGGCGCCGGGTACGCATGCAGCACCCCCGGCACTACCCCGGCCAGGTACAGCACGGCGTACGCCAGCGGAGCGACGCTGTTCGCCAAGGCCTGCAGCCGCAGGCTGGTGGCCAGATCCGCCGGCGTGGTGGCGTGGAACATGACCGCCGACCGCGGGCGGCGCGTGCGCAGCACGAACGCAACCGCAAAGGAGCCCAGCATGCTCCAGCGCAGTCCCGGCAGCGGCAGCGCGATCTGCCCCCCGTACACCGCCAGGAAGTACCCCGCGTAGACCAGCCAGAGCAGCAACGCGAGCGGCACCAGGGTGGCCAGCGTGCGCGGCGCGATGGAGCGCCGCAGATCGCGCAGCTCCGGGCGCAGATGATAGCGCCAGAACAGCGGCAGACAGGGAAGCCGCACGGTGAGCAGCCCCCGGTGCGAGGTGGGGTTCGCTACTACCGGCTCGGGGAGAATCCTCAAGCGCGGGCAGACTCCGCTTCCCACGTGGCGGCGGGCACCTGGACGCTGCCCCGCAGGTCGTGCTGCAGGCACTTCCGTTCCGGCACGTTGATGCTCTCCACGTGCCCACGATACCCGACGGGTCATGCCAGGGCCAAATCGGGAGGGCCGGCGCAGAATCCGGGCCGGTCCTCCCGGCGCCGCTTCGGGGTCGTTCGACTGAATCCGCGGTCGACTACCATGTTACGCTGCAAGGAGGCTCCCTCCCGGCTACTCTAGGGGCAGACGTATGGCAAGAATGAAGGGGCCCGACCGCGTGCGCGCCGCTCTCGAGGCGGCCGGGCTGGAATGCACGATCCACACTCTGCCCGACTCGACCCGCACCGCGGTGGAAGCCGCCGCGGCAGTCGGATGCGCGGTGGCCGAGATCGCCAAGACGCTCGTGTTTCGCGCTACCGACCGCGCGGTGATCGCCATCATGAGCGGCGCCAACCGTCTCGATCCCGGCAAGCTCGCTGCGGCGCTCGGCGAGAAGGTCGGCCGCGCCGACGCGGACTTCGTGCGCGCGACCACCGGATTCGCCATCGGCGGCGTCCCTCCCCTGGGCTACGCCACGCCGGTCGCCGTGTTCATGGACGCCGACCTGTTCCGCTTTGCGGAGGTGTGGGCGGCGGGGGGAAGCCCGTTCAGCGTGTTCCCGATCGAGCCGGCTCGGCTGCGCGACGTCAGCGGGGCGAGGGTGATGGATCTGAAGGCTGAATCGGGCGCCGCTGCGCGAGATTGATGATCTCTCCGCGCAGCCGGCACGGGCTGATGGAGGTATAGGGGACGATGCTGAAGAGTGTTCAGCTTGGCAGCGGCCTGAGAGTGTCACGGTTGTGTCTGGGCACCATGAACTTCGGGCGGCCCGGCCAGGGACGCCAGGGAGAGTGGACCCTCGACACGGATCAGGCCAGACCGATCTTCAGGAGCGCGATCGACCACGGCTTGTTCTATTTCGATTGTGCCGACGCCTACGGTCGGGGCGCCTGCGAAACGGTGGTCGGCGGACTCCTCAAGGAGCTGCTGCCTCGGGACGAGTATGTGTTGCAGACCAAGGTCGCCATGCCGATGGGTCCGGGAGCGAATCAGGGCGGGCTGTCGCGCAAGCACATCATCGAGGGAGTGGACGCCAGCCTCCGGCGGTTGGGACACGACTACGTCGACGTGTTGGTGATCCACCGCCATCCCCACGGGGTCCCCGGCCACGCGACGGTGCCGATCGAGGAGACGCTGGAGGCGCTCCACGACGTAGTGCGCGCGGGCAAGGCGCTCTACCTGGGCGCCTCGTCGATGTTCGCCTGGCAGTTGGCGGAGTTGCAACTCACCGCCCGGCTGCACGGCTGGACCAGGTTCGTGGCCATGCAGAACCACTACAACCTGATCTACCGGGAAGAAGAGCGGGAGATGCACCCCTACTGCGTCAAGCACAACATCGCGCTCACGCCCTGGTCGCCGCTGGCGCGCGGCGTGCTGACCGGCTCCTACCGGGGCGGATTCGATCAGGGATCGACCGACCGCTCCCGCGGAGGGGACCAAGCGCGCACCGAAGGGCTGTACCGCGGCCGGCGCGATTTCCAGATTGCCGAGCGGGTCGGCGAGGTGGCCCGGAAATACGGCACCTCGCGTGCCCAGGTCTGCATCGCCTGGCTGCTGGGCAAGCCCGGAATCGCCGCTCCCGTGGTCGGCGTCTCGCGGGTGGCGCAGATCGAAGACCTGGTCGCCGGCACCGCCCTTGCGCTGACCCCCGAAGACGTCGACTATCTTGAGGAACTTTACGAACCGCTGGTCAACCTCCTGTCGATCGGCACCTCTTGAGGATCAACGAATGGACCTGACGCGCCT